>NZ_JBFJPY010000076.1:0-16702 GCF_041616895.1 Arsukibacterium sp. | reverse complement strand
ACTGTGCAGCTTGCCAGTAGCCATAGTTTCCCGCTGGGCTCGCCTGAAAGGCGTTTTTATTTACTGTCACCCAGCCCGGTAAGTTACTGTTTTAATGCGGTAGATCGCAGTATTCGCCGGTACAGCAATTACAGTTACAGTGCGGCGCAACCTTTACCACCTTTAGGTAATTCGGACTTAATGGCCAGCGATGTACAGCAGGTGCGCTTTGCCATTGATAATGCTGTGCTTACCCGTAACAGCGTGGTGAATTTATTACTACAGTTTGGTCAGAGCCAGGCCAGCGACATGTTTTTTAATTACGAGGTACATATTCCCAATGTTCCTTGAGCGGGCGCTTAGTAAAACATCGCAACAAGGCAGTGCATTAGTCGTTGCGGTGTTTATAATTGTGGTGATGTTGGCCATCGTGCTGGCGTTATCCCGTATTCTGTTAAGCAGCAGCGACAGCGTGGTGTATGAGGTACAAGGCACCCGCGCGTTATTTGCTGCGCAAAGCGGCATGGAGCTGGCGTTAACCGAGTTATTCCCGCGCACGGGTACCAGCAACTGCGCAAACTGGACGTTTAATTTTAATAGCGCTGGTTTAACTGGTTGCCAAGCGCAGGTGCAATGCAGTGCACAAGCAGTTAGCAGTGAGCAGCTTAGCCAGCTTTATCAATTGCAAAGCAGCGCCAGCTGTAACGCCAATGAATTTATTACCAGTCGCAGTATTGTGCTGGAGGTGCGGCAATGAGGCGGTTATTTTTTAGTATTTTACTCCTGATAAGCATGCAGGTTCAGGCAATTAATTGCAGCGATATCTGGACTGAGGCAATTCGCAGTAATAGCCCGATACCGGCTAGCATTCCTTTTCCACCGACCCCTAATCCGAGCTTTCCTGAGCCACTGGCAGCAATAGACTACTACTATGACACTAATGCCAGTTACTTCATTGATAATGGGACGATCCGGACAACCTCTGGTGCAACCAGCCGCGTATTCGTTAATGGTAATCTGACCATTGGCAATAATGCCGTACTTAATTCCGGCGGTCCGCCACAAAATTTTATATTGGTGGTCAGTGGTAATCTGGTTTTAAATAACAATGCGGTAATTAATGGTTTTGTATTGGCAGGTGGCGCCGTTCAGCTTAACAACAACGCGGTGGTTAATGGTGGCGTGACGGCGAAAGGGAGTGTTTCAAATTTTGGCACGGTAAATTACCGACCCGGCGCCATTCCTCTGTTGCGCGGCGGCGTGGTATGTGATGCCGTTTTACCACCGGCTGTATTGCGGGCGCATTATCCATTGGATCAATGTTTTGATGAGAGCAACAGTGTCCTGACAGAGCTAACCGGTAATTATCCCGGTGCTGGTTTAAACTTATCCCGTGTGGATGGGTTAGTTAACCAGGCAGTGAGATTCAATGGTAATACGAATAGCCGGGCCGAGCTGCCCGCCTCGCTACTCAATGAGCAGGATAACTTTTCATTGTCGCTATGGATTTATCCGGAAAGCGCTTCAGGTTTTCGGGAGATCATTTCAGCGTCTAATAACGTTAGAAACAACGAATTTGAGCTCTATCTTAGCCCGGACAATACTATACGCACTGGTATAAAGGGAGAGTATCACAGTTTTTCTGCCAGTCCACCGACAATACCATCTAACACCTGGCTGCACGTGGTGTTTACCCGCAGTGGCGAGGAAATATGTCTTTATCTGAATGCGGCACTGGTAGGGTGTACGACCGCACAAAGTGGCAATATGGAAGTAAGCCGGATGGCATTGGGTGTATGGTGGCAGGCAGCCAATAGTTTTGCAGATACATTTAGCGGCCGCATGGACGAGGTGTTGTTTTACCGGAATAAACTGAGTAATAGTGAAATAAACCAAATCTACACTTCACAACGGGATGGCTTTAATTACGACGGTAACAAACGGGCTGATACTTGTTTAACGTGTCTGGCCGACACTTTTAGCGATGCGTCCTTAAGTGATACCTGGGTTACCGCCCGCAGTAACGGAAGCTTTACCCCTCAGGTGGTCAATGGCCGGTTGCGAATGACCCAGGCAGTAGCAAACCAGGCTACCTCAGCGACGTATCAGCGACTTTACCCTGCGGCAGATAACTTGGTTATTGTTGAATTCGATTACCGCGCTTATGGTGGTAGTGGTGCAGATGGCCTGGCGGTGGTGCTGTCTGATGCCACTGTAACGCCGCAACCCGGCAGTTTTGGTGGACCGCTCGGTTACGGTTTTAAACCCGGTATTCCAGGGTTCGCGGGTGGCTGGTTAGGTTTTGGCCTGGACGAATTTGGTAATTTTTCAAACGAAGGCGGTGCTGCCAGCAAGGGGCGGCGCCAGCAAAGCGTGGTGGTAAGAGGCTCTGGCGAGGGCACCACTGGCTATCGCTATCTGCGCGGTACCTGTAATAATGGTGCGACGAACCCAGCCGGTGGCTGCCTCAGTCCCAGAGTTGATGGCAATGAAGCCAACCCGCATCGCTACCGGTTTACCGTTGATTCCAGAACGCCGGGTACTACCATGGTATCGGTTGAGCGAAACCATGGTACTGGTTTTATTACATTAATAGCGCCATTTAATGCCCGCACTGAGCCCGGTCAGGCAGCCGTACCTGAGAATTTCTTTCTGTCACTAACAGGTTCAACCGGCGGCTCAACTAATATTCATGAGCTGGATAATCTGAGTATTTGTGCACTGCGCTCCACGCCGGTAGGCCAGCAAATAGACCATTTTGAATTTGACTACAGTGGTCAGGCACTAACCTGTAAGCCTGAAACCTTAACGGTGAGGGCCTGTGCCAATAGCAGCTGTAGTCGATTGATTACCGATCCGGTCAGAGCAACGTTAAGTCCGGCTACCATTACCAATGGCGGCTGGGTCGGGGGCAATGTGCTTAATTTTAGTGGTGGCACGACTACCGTTGATTTGCGCCGAAATGTCGCCGGCAGCACTCTGATTGGCATCAGCGGTTCAACACCCGCTACCCGACCGCTAAGCCAGACTTTATGCCGCGCCGGGTCCAGCGCACTAAGCACCGCTGCCTGTAATATCAGTTTTGCCAGTGCCGGGCTGGTGTTCAATGTGCCCGATGGTATTGCTAACCAACCTGCCAGCAATATCACTGTTGCAGCAGTGCGGCAAAGTGATGTCAGCCAGCGATGTGTGCCGCAATTTGCCAATGTCAGTCGCAATGTAGGTTTCTGGGGGAGTTACATCGAGCCGGGGGCGGCTGCCCGTCCGGTATCATTGCCACTGCAGGTGAATGGCGCCAATATTAGTTTCAGTGACACCAGCCCGACTGCAGTTCCGCTAAACTTTGACGCGAACGGTGAAGCGGTTATTACGGTCAATTACGCCGACGCAGGTCAAGTGCAGCTAAGTGGTCGTTACAGTGGCACTGCGGCAAATAATGATAACGGCCTGGCGTTAAACGGGGCAGACCAGTTTATCCGCCGTCCGGCAGGTTTATGTATTAAAAATGATGGACATTGTCTGGCTGCCGATGCCAGTTGCCCGGTATTTAAACGAGCGGGCGAGACCTTTCCACTTACCATCAGTGCTCACGCCTGGCAGGACGGCAGTACTGATATTTGTACTAATCCGGTAACCCCGAATTTTCAACAGAATACTATTGGTCTTAGTCATACCCTGCTGGCACCTGCCGGGGTGCCCGGCACACTGGGTCTGGTGAATTATGCGCACCAGCGAGCCGTCAATGGCCAAACCCAGGTGCAGCAAAGCGTCACTGAAGTAGGTGTGTTCAGGTTTAATACGGCGCCAATAAATTATTTAAGCATGACCAGCCCGGTGCCGGCAGCCAGCGGTCAGGCTACCGGACGTTTTGTGCCAGCCGATTATGCCGTTAGTGATATCAGTAGCAGCGCAGCTTGCGCTAGTTTTAGTTATATGCAGCAGCCTTTTGCGCTGGGCTTTACCTTAACGGCACGTAATACGTTGGGCCAGCGCACCCGCAACTACTTCGGTGCTTTTGCGAACAGCACGTTATTACTCCAGGCTGAAAATGCCGACAATGGCACTGATTTAACCAACAGATTGACCAGCAGTGGTTTTGCCAGCTGGGCTTTAGGTCAACAAGCATTCAGCACCACGGAATTGCGGGTTAATCGCCAGCTAAGTGGTGCTCCCGACGGTCCATTCTCAACGCTAAGCATCGCCTTAAATGTGTTGGACCCTGATGGCAGCCTGGTCGCCAATCCTGATACCAATACCGGTAATATTGCCTGTGCCAGTGACAATAGCTGTAATGCCGCCGCCCTGATGCAGACCGACATCCGTTACGGCCGGTTGCAAATGGCCAATGGCTTTGGCCCGGAGTTTGATGATTTGCCTGTTAGCTTAACGGCAGAATACTGGGATGGCAGTCGCTTTGTCACAAACTCCGCTGACAATTGCAGTGTGATCAGTGCTGCTAACCTTACTCTGAGTAACAGCCTTACTACCGCTTCGGCCAATGCCGCAACGATAAGTAGCGGTAAGACACCAGCAGGGGGGCTATTGCTACTGGCACCTGCCGCGTCAGGTACGGTAGAGGCGACTTATCAGGTACCGGTTTGGCTGCAATATGACTGGAACGACGATGGCAACTATAATAACTCGCCCGTTGCTGAGTTTATGTTTGGTCGTTACCGTGGGAACCCGCGACAAATTTACTGGCGTGAGCGCTTCTAGTATTCAGGTCGTACTCAGATTTCAATCAGTTAGAACCGTTGAACTAAGTAAGTACAGGCTACTCTGATAAACTGCGCAATAACACTGATTAATTTCTGAAAAATGTCATAAAAGGCTATTTTCTTGGCATAGACTTACTTAGAATAGTCAGATAACTGATTTTACCTCCGGTATAAACCCAGCAGTGTGCCCGCCAATGGTGCCTCTGCTGGCGGAGAACTTGTTAATAGGATCTGGCGTCGACATGTTTAATAAATTGCGTGGCCTCTTTTCAAACGACTTATCTATCGATTTAGGTACAGCTAATACCCTTATTTACGTAAAAGATCAGGGCATCGTGCTGAACGAGCCATCGGTAGTTGCCATTCGTCAGGAACGTGCCGGTGGCCCGAAAAGTGTGGCCGCTGTCGGACATGCCGCGAAACGGATGCTTGGCCGTACCCCTGGCAATATTAAAGCTATCCGGCCAATGAAAGACGGTGTTATTGCCGACTTCTATGTTACTGAAAAAATGTTACAACACTTTATCCGTCAGGCGCACAGCAATAGTTTTTTACGACCTAGCCCGCGGGTACTGGTATGTGTGCCTTGTGGTTCTACTCAGGTAGAACGCCGGGCTATTCGTGAATCGGCGCAGGGTGCCGGCGCCCGTGAAGTGTATCTGATTGACGAACCTATGGCTGCCGCCATTGGCGCGGGCTTGCCGGTATCAGAAGCAACAGGTTCCATGGTGGTCGATATTGGTGGTGGTACTACCGAAGTGGCCATTATCTCGTTAAATGGAGTGGTTTACTCATCCTCAGTAAGGATTGGTGGCGATAAGTTTGACGATGCTATCGTTAACTATATTCGTCGTAATTATGGCATTTTAATTGGTGAAGCAACCGCAGAGCGGATTAAAACCGAGATTGGCTCAGCTTATCCGAGCGACGATGTACTGGAAATTGAAGTACGCGGCCGTAACCTTGCAGAGGGCGTACCACGCAGCTTTACCATGACCAGCAACGAAATCCTCGAAGCGCTGCAGGAGCCACTTGCGGGTATCGTCAGTGCGGTGATGGTTGCGCTGGAGCAGGCGCCACCAGAGCTGGCGTCGGATATTTCAGAGCGCGGTATGGTATTGACCGGCGGCGGCGCCTTGTTGCGTGATCTGGATCGGCTGTTAATGGAAGAAACCGGTATCCCGGTGGTAGTGGCAGACGACCCGCTAACCTGTGTCGCCCGCGGTGGCGGCAAAGCATTGGAAATGATTGATATGCACGGTGGTGATGTCTTCAGTTATGAGTGATAGTGCGCTTGCTACAATAGTGTTGTTATGAACGCCATTTTCAGCCGGGGCCCGTTGCTCGGATTACGATTGTTGCTGGCGGTGCTTTGTAGTGTCGGGTTAATGGTGGTAGATCGCTATACTGAGCGTTCTACCCAGCTTCG
Source organism: Arsukibacterium sp. (assembly GCF_041616895.1). Taxonomy (GTDB): domain Bacteria; phylum Pseudomonadota; class Gammaproteobacteria; order Enterobacterales; family Alteromonadaceae; genus Alishewanella. Next base: position 10,576 of record NZ_JBFJPY010000076.1, on the reverse strand, counting down.
CAGTTTTCTTACCTCTGCGGTCAGTCCGTTGTTTTATATTGCCAGTCTGCCTGAAACACTGCTCTCCGGTGCTAGTGAGCAGTTTATGTCGCACCAGCGTCTGCTGGATGAAAATGCCCGCTTAAAAGAAACATTACTGCGCCAGAATGGCCAGTTGCAGCTGTTAGGCTATTTGCAGCAGGAAAATATCAAACTTCGTGCCTTACTCGGTTCCGCGCCATTAGCGGATGGACAGCGGCTGGTAGCTGAAATACTGGCAGTATACAGTCATCCGTTTAGCCATCAGGTGGTACTAAATAAGGGCAAGAATGATGGTGTTACTGTCCATCAGCCACTGATTGACGAAAGTGGCGTGGTAGGCCAGATTGTCAGTGTTGGCCCTACCAGCAGCCGGGCCTTACTTATTTCAGATAACACCCATGCAATTTCTGTCCGGGCTGAGCGTACCGGCATCCGCACTGTGGCCGAGGGACTGGGACAATGGGATTTACTGCGGGTGATCCACTTACCACAGAGTGCGGATATCCGGGTTGGCGACCGCTTACTGACGTCCGGGCTGGATGGCTTGTTTCCGGAAGGGTACCCGGTAGCAGAGGTTACCCGGGTACAAACAGATGAAAGTCAGCCTTTTATGACGGTTTATGCCAAACCTTATGCGCAGCTCGATCGGATCCGCCATGTGTTGCTGTTATGGCCCGGCGCCCAGCTCGACAATTTGTTTGAGCAGGAGGAACTGAACTAATGCGCAGAAGCAACGGTCTTGGTTTTATTTATTTGTCGCTGCTGGTCGCCTTGCTGTTAACGGTAATGCCAATGCCACAACAGGTTAAATTATTCCGGCCAGACTGGGCGTTACTGGTTGTTATGTACTGGACCCTGGCGTTACCAGGGCGGGTAAATATTCTTACAGCTTTTGTGCTGGGGTTTCTGACTGATGTGCTGGTAGGCACCGTGCTTGGTGTTAATGCCCTGGCATTCTCGGTTGTCACCTTTATTGTTGCGGTCAATCATTTAAAGATCCGGAACTTTTCAGTGATCCAGCAAGCCTTACTGTTGGGCCTGTTTTTAGCGCTGTACCATTTGCTGCTATTCTGGCTCAGCCATTTTTTAACCGGCGTCTATTTTTTACCCGCTTATTTATGGCCGGTATTAACCGGTATGTTGGTATGGCCCTGGTTGTTCTGGTTGTTAAGGCGCTATCGCCGGCGTTTTAAGATCCAGTAATTTATACTTCAATACCATTAAGACCCTTAAAACATGTATCCAGAAATCGCTCTTGCATCAGCTTCGCCCCGGCGTCGTGAACTACTGCAGCAAATCGCCGTACCGTTTTCTCTGGTAAAAGTAGATGTTGATGAAAGCCTGCAGGGTAATGAAAACCCACAGCATTATGTTTCCAGACTTGCTTACGCTAAGGCGATGGCCGGCGCGTTGCAATTGCAGTTTGCGCTGCCGGTATTGGGTGCCGATACCATTGTGGTTGTCGACCAGCATATATTAGGTAAGCCGATTGATCAGGCAGATTTCACCCGGATGATGCAATTGCTGTCAGGGCGTTGTCATCAGGTTATAACGGCAGTAGCGCTGGTAGGAAAAAACAACAGCAGCGCCTGTTCAGTCAGTACTGAGGTATGTTTCCGTGAGCTTAGCGCCTCTGATATTGCCGCTTACTGGCAAACTGGCGAGCCCTGCGACAAAGCCGGTGGTTATGGAATTCAGGGCCAGGGCGGTCGTTTTGTTCGTCACATAAGTGGCAGTTACAGTGCTGTTGTGGGTTTGCCCTTATGCGAAACTGATCTTTTATTACGTAACTGGCAGGAGCAGGCATGAGTGCAGAACTACTGTTAAACGTTACGCCCACTGAAACCCGGGTGGCACTGATTGAAAACGGTGTGTTGCAGGAATTGCACATTGAACGTCAGGCAAAACTGGGCCTGGTAGGCAATATTTATGTTGGTAAAGTGAGCCGGGTATTGCCAGGTATGCAGGCCGCGTTTGTCGATATCGGCCTGGATAAGGCTGCTTTTTTACATGCTTCTGACATTGTCCAGCATAATGAAAGTACCGAGCAGGACAGCAAACCTGCGGTCAGTAAAGACATTAGGGTGTTAGTGCGGGAAGGTCAGCATTTACTGGTACAGGTAGTAAAAGATCCGCTGGGTACCAAAGGCGCCCGCTTAACCACTGATATTACGCTGCCATCCCGCTATCTGGTATTTATGCCCGACTCCAATCATGTTGGTGTCTCCCAGCGTTTAGAAACAGAAGCGGAGCGTAAACGCTTAAAAGATATTGTCAGCGACTGTCTGGATGACAGTGGTGGTTTTATTGTTCGCACTGCAGCCGAAGGCGCCGGCGCCGACGAGCTGGTGCAGGACGCCAGGTTTCTGAAGAAACTCTGGAGTAAAATTGTTAAACGTAAGCAAAAAACCCGCAAAGAGGGCGTGGTTTATGAAGACCTTACCCTATGTTACCGGATATTACGTGATTTTGTTGGCAGTGAACTGGAACGGGTACGCATAGACTCTAAAATTACTTATCAGCAACTTACTGCGTTTTGCGAAGAATTTATGCCACATATTTCGCCGCTGCTGGAATATTACCCCGGCGAGCGACCTATTTTCGATATGTTCGATGTCGAAAATGAAATTCAGCGGGCGCTAGAGCGCAAGGTACCTCTGAAAAGCGGCGGTTACCTGATCATTGATCAAACCGAAGCGATGACCACGATTGACGTTAACACCGGTGCTTTTGTTGGCCATCGTAATCTGGAAGAAACTATATTTAATACCAACACAGAAGCAACACAGGCTATAGCCCGCCAGCTAAGATTGCGAAACCTCGGCGGTATTATTATTATCGATTTTATTGACATGCAAAGTACCGAACATCAGCGCCGGGTATACCATAGCTTGGAATTGGCGCTGGCCCGGGACCGGGCAAAAACTAACATTCATGGTTTTTCGGCACTGGGTCTGGTTGAAATGACCCGCAAAAGAACCCGGGAAAGCCTGGAACATATTCTGTGCTCTGAATGTCCGGTGTGTAAAGGCCGTGGCACATTAAAAACGGTCGAAACAGTGTGTTTTGAAATTTTGCGGGAAATCGTCCGGGTTAACCGGGCCTATGCGGCCGATAAATTTGCCGTATACGTATCGCCGGTAGTAAAAGACGCACTGACCACCGACGAATTTCATAGCCTGGCAGAGCTGCAGGTATTTATCGGTAAACAAATCACAATTTATGGTGAGCCCATGTACACCCAGGAGCAATTTGATGTGGTGATGATGTAGTGCAAAAAGCAACGCGTGTCTGTTTCTATTGTTTACATAAAATCTGGCTTTTACTGGCCATAGGTTTGGTGCTGCTTGCTACCTTAGTATCTGTGTTGCGGCTGGCCCTGCCTTATTCCGATAGTTACAAACATCATCTGGAAAACTTGCTAGCCAGTCAGCTCGGAACCTCAGTTCAGATAGCGGAAGTCAGTGCCGGCTGGCAAAAGCTTGGTCCGGCCATGGTGCTGAACGACATGCAATTAGGGAGTTCGCAACAGGAATTGCAACTGCAGATAAAGCAAACCCGGGTCCGTTTTAATTTCTGGCAAAGTTTGCGCAGCATGCAGTTACGGGCTGAGCATTTTGAACTCAGAGGTCTGCGTTATGCGGTGCAAAGCAGTAAGTTACTCAGCCGCCCGCAGCGCAATCAGCCACTGGATACGGCCCCAACAATAACGGCGCTGGAGCACTTGTTTTTTCGGCAACTTAATCATTTTACCCTGCTGGACAGCGAGCTGATCTTAACGGCCAGCGGCAGCGACGATATTGTCATCTCGGTAGATAAGCTGGACTGGCGCAATGATGGTGAACACCACCAGGGGATAGGGCAGCTGGCCGTAGCGGATATCACTGGCAATACCTTGTCGTTTATTATCGATTTGTACGGGCCGAGTTTAGATAAGGCATTTGGCCAGATTTTTCTGGAAAGTCGCGAACTGGATATTTTACCCTGGTTTAAGCAAGCATTACCCGAAGCAGGTCGGCTGGATCAGGCTGATATCAATTTTCAGGCCTGGGGCAGGGTTGATGCTGGCGAGTTGCAGCGGTTCCAGATTGAACTGGCCGATAACAGCCTAAGCTGGCAACATGAAGGCCAGCCTAAGTTGTTGAAATTGGGCCCAGGCCAGTTATTATGGCACCCAACAGCAGACGGCTGGTCTTTGTACTCAGGCGCGTTAGCATTGTCTGACGGTCAAACACTGTGGCCTGATCTTAATGTGCAGCTGCATCGGCAGGCCGCTGGTTGGCATGGTCAGCTGCAACAGCTAAAACTTGATGCGCTCGCCCCACTGAGTCAGTTACTTAGTGAAGAGATACCACAACTCTCTCGTCTGACAACCACTGAGCTGCATGGTGAGTTACGTTTTGCCCAGTGGCAGTTTCAAGGTCATGACAACTGGCAATTACAAGGTCAGCTTAGCAATTTAAGTAAAATAAACAGTACAGACTTGCCTGGCGTGAGCGCACTGAATGGCTCATTCTGGGCCAGCCCCGCTGCTGCTGGCATCACGCTTCGCGGCCAGCAAAATGAATTACGCTGGGACACGATGTTCAGTGCCCCCATTACCTATCAGCAGCTTGAGCTGAACCTGCTGGCCCGGCAAAGTCGTGATGGGATCTGGCAGATTCAAGTACCGTCATTGCAGCTGCAGTCAGTCGATTTTAACTTGAACGCCACAATGCAATGGCGCCTGGCACAGCAGCCAGAGTTGAGTTTATTTGCTGCAGTCACCAACGCCAGTGCCGCCGATATTGGCCGGTATTTACCGCTGCGTTACATGCCAGAGCAGGTAAGAGATTACTTAACTGAGGCGATTGTTGATGGCCAGGTAGGCCAGGCAAACGTATTGTGGCAAGGTGCGCCAGCCTTGTATCCTTTTGCTGAAGGTCAGGGGGTATTTCAGGTTGGAGCAGTAGTCAGTGACGCCAGTTTTGTATTTAACCCAGAGTGGCCAGCACTTCAGCAGCTAAGCAGTCAGTTATGGTTTGAAAATGCTTCAATGCAAATCAGTAGCAACCAGGCTACCATCGGCGGCATCACTTTGCAGGGTACGGTGCAGGCGACTATCCCTAATTTACTCGATGCTGAATTTCTTAATATTGAAATTGATAGTGCGCTGCAGTTAAGCGAGGCGACCGGGCTGATAAATGTCTCGCCGCTGGCTGCTAATTTAGGCAAGGTATTGCAGCAACTGGCACCACGCGGCCCGGCCCGGGCAAATATTGAACTTCAGGTGGGGTTGCGTGAGCCAACAGTGCAGGCTAGTGGAGAGTTGGCTCTGGAAAAAATCAGTCTGGATTTAATGGCACCCCAGCTGGCCGTGCGCCAGTTAAGCGGGCGGGTAAAATTTAACGATGCCCGGGTTAATGCACAAGGGCTGACGTTCCAGTGGCGTGAGCTGCCAGTTACGGCCACAATTGATGGCCAGCTGCAGGGTGACAACTACCTGTTTACGTTAAATGCGGATGCTAAAAACGCCAGCAGTAAGGTAATCCAGGCGTTATGGCCAGATGCCACAGCATTGGCCAGTGGTGAACTGGACTGGCAATTGGCATTAGCCTTAGACTTGCAGCAAGATAATTTCAGCTACCGCTCAGAGCTTAACGCCGATCTGACAAAAACCGGGTTAGCACTGCCCGAACCCTATCAAAAAGCCCCAGGCAGTGCCGCTAAGCTTACTGTAAATGCAAAGGGTGACAGTCAACAGGGGGTGTTGTCGGTAAATTATGCAGAGAAGCTCTACTTTACCGCTGAACTGGACCATATGGCGGCCCGGGTGGCGCGGGCTAATTTAAGCCTTGGCCAGGTAAATGCGGGTATTAGTGGTCCGGATTTTACCATTGATGTTGAGCTTGACCGTGCTGAATTGCTGCCCTGGCAACAGCTGTTAACCGAGCAGCTGTTAACTGCAGAGCAGGAACAAAACGGGGTAATGCCAGCATTAAGTCGGGTGCGCGGCAGCATTGCCGAACTGAGGCTGGTAGCGGGCACCTCGTTGCAAAACACCGTATTTGAGCTGGAACCTGGCCAGGATGCGTGGCAGTTAAGGTTGCATGGCACCGAAATAGCCAGCCGCTGGTCTTTCAGTCACGACTGGCAGCAACAAGGGTTGCAGATAGAGATGGATTATCTGCATTTACCGCTGCCAGCCCCAATACCACCGGACCCTAGCGAAGATGGCGCGGTGGAGGCCAGCAATGATTTGGCAGCCGCCGGTCGCATCATAACAGAAGATATCTTGCCGCAGCTGCAAGACAGTTTACTCAGCATGGTTCCCTTGACCTTAAAATGTAAAGACTGTTCTGTCGGCAACTATCGGTTCGGTCAGCTGGAGATGGCTGCAGCTGGCCAGGGAGATCACTGGCAACTGTCGACATTCAACAGTCGCTACAAAAAAAATGAACTGGTAATGCAGGGTAGCTGGGTTCCGGATCAGCAGTTGGGGGTAACGACGCTAAGCGGCCGGTTCCAAAGTGCTAATCTGGGGCAGCTGTTAAATGAATTTCAATTGACAACTGGTATCAGTGGTAGCCGGGCTGAGATAAATTTTGACCTGAACTGGCCTGCTGCGCCAAACCAGTTTGACCTTGCCAGCCTGAACGGTCAGGTGCAATTCAACCTTGGCGAAGGTGCCCTGACTGAAGTGAGCGATCAGGGCTCAAGGCTTTTTTCCATATTCAGCCTTGATTCGCTGGTGCGTAAATTGCGGCTGGATTTTCGCGATGTATTTTCAAAAGGGTTTTTCTACAACAAAATGGTGGGAGCGCTGGCTATCCAGAAAGGGGTGGTGCAAACCAGTGATACCATCATCGACGGCGTGCCTGGTAACCTGGCCATTCAGGGATATGCCGATTTGGTCAGCAATAAACTGGATTATCAAATGTCTTTTTCGCCCAAAGTAACCTCCAGTTTGCCGGTAATTATTGCCTGGATGGTAAACCCGGCGACGGGACTGGCTGCGCTGGCATTGGATGAAGTGTTTCAATCGGCCGAAGTGATCTCGCGGATAAACTTCACCGTTACCGGTACTCTTGCTCAGCCGGTCATTACCGAGGTGAATCGACATAGTACTGAGGTGCCGGTTCCGGTAAGGATTGCTAAACCTGAACCCGCACCCGACGCAGAGGAGCAACCCCGTGGCGACTAACTGGCGTTTATCGGCCATACAGCTGACCAGCGTGCCGGACCCGGCGGCCAATCTGGCAGCAGTAAAGCACTACCTGCAACAGTTACCAACAGCACAGCAGCATCTGGTGCTGTTGCCCGAATGTTTTGCGGTATTCGGTGGCGGCGATAAACTGCAGCTGGCACATCAGGCCGCTATTGGTGAGGGCCCGATACAACAAGGCTGTCAGCAACTGGCCCGTGAGTTTGGGGTCTATCTGGTGGCCGGCAGTCAGCCCACAACAACCAATGACCCGCAACGATTCGCGGCATCTTCACTGGTTTACAGCCCCACAGGGCAGCTATTGGCGGATTATCAGAAACTGCATATGTTTGATGTCAGTGTGGCTGACAACACCGGCAGTTACCGGGAATCGGCAACCACCTTAGCCGGCGAAAAGATTAGTTTATGCCAACTGCCTGATCTGAAACTGGGGCTGAGTATATGTTATGATGTGCGCTTTGCAGGCTTGATGCAGGCATTAGCAGCTAACGGTATGCAGGTACTAACCGTCCCATCGGCTTTTACCCGGCTAACCGGTGCGGCACACTGGCATACGTTATTAAAAGCCCGGGCTATTGAAAACCAATGTTTTGTGCTGGCGGCGAACCAGACTGGCGTTCATGCTAATGGTCGCGAAACTTATGGTCACAGCCTGATTATCGACCCGTGGGGCGAAGTCTTGGCTGACGCAGGAACGGGCCCTGGCTGGGTGTCAGCCCAGATTGATATCAGCTTGTGTCAGCAACTTGGCCAGAAAATGCCGGTACACCAGCATAATCGTTTTAACAGTGAGCTTAAATAATGAATGCAGTTGAACAGAATTTAATTACCGCTTCCGATCTTAGCATGACAGATTTAGAGCACACCCTTGGCTATTTGTTTGGTCATCAGCTCGATTATGCTGATCTGTATTTTCAATCCAGTGTGCATGAATCCTGGGTGCTGGAAGACGGCCTGGTAAAAGACGGCTCGTTTAATATTGAACGCGGAGTTGGCGTACGCGCCATAAGTGGTGAGAAAACCGGTTTTGCTTATGCCGACACCATTAGTGCCGCTGCCCTGCAGCAGGCTGCCGGTGCGGCCCGGGGTATTGCCAGCCATGGCCAGCAGGGCCGGGTAAAGGCGTTTAGTAAAAGCGGTAACAGTAATATTTACCTGCCGTGCGAGCCACTGCAAAGCCTTAGCAATACCGAAAAAGTTGCGCTACTTAATCAGATTGAAGCCTTTATTCGTACTCTCGATAACCGGGCCGAGCAGGTTATGGTCAGTTTGTCTGGCGTGTACGAAGAAGTATTAGTCGCCGCCAGTGACGGTACCTTTGCTACCGACATCCGGCCGCTGGTGCGGCTGAACTGCTCGGTATTATTGGAGCAGGATGGCCGGCGCGAGCGGGGCAGTGCAGGCGGCGGTGGCCGTACCGATTATTTGTATTTTACTGAGCCGCTAAACGGACAACCACGCTGGCAGCAATATGCCCGTGATGCGGTGCGGATGGCTCAGGTTAACTTAACGGCAATTGACGCTCCGGCGGGCACTATGCCGGTAGTACTGGGTTCAGGTTGGCCTGGCGTGCTGCTGCACGAAGCAGTAGGGCACGGCCTTGAGGGCGACTTTAACCGTAAAGGTTCTTCTAATTTCAGCGGCAAAATTGGCCAGCAGGTGGCATCAAAGCTTTGCACTATTGTTGATGACGGTACCCTTGCGCATCGTCGTGGCTCACTGAATGTTGACGATGAAGGCGTGCCAAGTCAACACAACGTGTTGATCGAAAAAGGCATCCTTAAAGGCTATATTCAGGATAAACATAATGCGATGCTGATGGGTGTAGACCCTACCGGTAATGGCCGGCGCGAATCATTCGCCCATTTACCAATGCCACGCATGACCAACACTTACATGCTGGCTGGTGAACACGACCCGGCTGAAATTATCGCCAGTGTTAAAAAAGGCATTTATGCGCCAAACTTTGGCGGTGGTCAGGTAGATATTACCTCGGGTAAATTTGTGTTTTCAGCCTCAGAAGCCTATTTAATTGAAGACGGCAAAATAACCAGCCCAATTAAAGGCGCAACCTTAATTGGCAATGGCCCGGCAGCGATGCAGCAAGTGTCGATGGTTGGTAACGATCTGGCGCTGGATACCGGTGTTGGCGTATGTGGTAAGCAGGGACAGAGCGTGCCGGTAGGGGTTGGTCAGCCAACCCTGAAACTGGATGCAATGACCGTTGGCGGCACCCAATAATTTATAAAAGACAAACAACAGGAAACAAAAATGGCTGCATTTGGTAGTGTATTTATGCCACAAATGGCATTAACCCGTTTTGAGCAGGGCGCCTGGAGCACCCCGCAAATTGTTGCTGCAGACAGTATCAGCCTGCACCCGGGCGCCCATGTACTGCATTATGCCAGCACCTGCTTTGAAGGCTTAAAAGCGTTTAAACACAGTGATGGTTCAATTAATTTATTCCGGATGGAAAAAAACGTTGCCCGTTTAATTCAAAGCAGCAAATTATTATCGCTACCCCAGCCAGACGCTGCAACGTTAAGCCAGATGATTGTTGATATAGTCAGCCAATACGCCAGCGATGTACCAGAGCCACCGGGCTCTATGTATATCCGGCCTACCCATATTGGTACCGAGGCCGCCATTGGTAAGGCAGCGGCGCCTACGGCCAGCTCTATGCTGTATGTCTTATTATCGCCGGTAGGTGATTATTTTGCCGGTGGTAGCAAGCCGCTGCGCTTATTGCTGGAGCAAAATGGTGCCCGCTGCGCTGCCCATATGGGTATGGTAAAAAGTGGCGGTAACTACGCCAGTGCGCTGCAACCCATTTTAAAAGCCCGTGCCAGTGTCCAGGCCGACCAGGTACTGTTTTGCCCGGGTGGTGATGTACAGGAAACCGGTGCAGCCAATTTTATGCTGATTGACGGCAATGAAATTATTACCAAAGCACTTGATAGCAGCTTTTTGCATGGGGTAACCCGGGATTCTGTGTTAACCCTGGCCCGCGACATGGGCATGACGGTATCAGAGCGCGAGCTGAGCGTGAGCGAGTTGCTCGAGCGCGCCGCTAAGCCAGGTGCAGAAGCGGCACTATCAGGTACAGCAGCCGTGTTAACACCGGTTGGCACCCTGATTGCCGATGGCACCGAGCATAAAGTGGGTAGCGGCGAGGGTGGCCCGGTTACCTTAAAACTGCGCCAGGCCTTAAATGATATTCAGTGGGGCAAAGCTTCCGATAAACATGGCTGGTTAACTCGTATTTAAGTATTATCGACAGCCCCAATTAAAAAGCCAGCATATTGCTGGCTTTGTTTTTTGCGTGGTCAGCGCAATTAATTAGCGTCGTTT
>NZ_JBFJPY010000075.1:0-16777 GCF_041616895.1 Arsukibacterium sp. | reverse complement strand
GATACTGTCTGACATCTGCTGCAACTTTTAATTTAATACTGCGATAGGGAGCTGAAGGTATCTTTTTTGCAAGTCTGAATTCTGCAGACGCAAAACCACCATTGTTGGCGAGTGACAAATCACCAAAAAAACGCAGACCTGCAGGTTCCGATACCGCTTTAACTGAGCCTGATGAACGTCCACCCATAACGGTATCGTGAACAAGCTGCACTGTAGTAAAATGTGCAGGATTATAAAACTCCAGCGTTATGGTGTCAGGTATTACTTCATCCGAAGGCTCAGCAGCCAATCGGTTCAATTGTTCTGACTCAGCTTTCACGGCACTGGCACCAGATAAGATAAGAAAGGCATAACATAAATAAGCTCGCATAATAGAACCCGGTGTTTTGGGCCGGCAATCCGTTGCTTTGGTACAGCCTATATTACGCATAGAATAGTGCTTTAGATCGTAAACAGACAAAACCAGAGCCACAGTGGACACGTTTAAACAAACACGCTAACTACGTTTCACTTGTCATCATGAACTCAACTTCTCAAAACCGACAATATTGCCAATTGTGTTACAGGCAATGTCAGCTAACATTTCACCATCTAATTCCACGCAAGGTCCACCGGCGCAATTACTTTAAAAAGCATTACAACAAAGCACAGCTACAAGCAGGCGTTATGTTGTGCCGGTTATGTCACAAAGGCTTGCATAAATTTTACGATGAAATGACCTTAGCAAAGCAATTTAGCACCTTGCAGCAACTGCAGGCTGATGCCAGAATAAGCCAACACGTCGATTGGGTTAGAAAACAGAAGATAGCGTGATAACTGCTCTGTTCAACCAAAAGTTATAATATCCGCTAATGTATATTATGTTAAATTGGATTATTGAGATAACAATAAATAGAGCGTTATTTCACAGATTGAAACTAAGAGTTTGTTTTGTTCAATCTACGATGCAGTGCAGAATGAATCATCACAACATTAGTGCTTTGCATACTCGCTGAGAAACTTTCAAACAGACTTAATGTACGAATATCTTTTCCTGATAACACACGCTTAGATAAAAAATCACCTATCTTGTCATCCATTTCAGCGGATGTTGCACACTCTCCTTCAAGATTGTGAAATAAAGACTTTAGTACATCTTTTTGCCAATTATCAACATAGCTAGTTTCAAGGCGTGATGGATATTTAAACAAGTCCCTAATATCAAGCTCTATATCTTCGTTTGGCTCACCAGTGCAAAGCAATAATCGATACCTTAGAAGCACATTTATATTGAGCAAAGATAAGTGTTGTTTGATTAGTTCACGATTTTTCATATAGCAAAATACGCGCAGTAACCGCTAAAAAGATCAATAAAAATATGAATGACAATTTACGCTGCTCTCGACTTACCACGCAATACTGATATTCCACAGGCTACGACAACAAATACAAGAGACATAGTAAGTGCCACCTCAACCGTCTTAATAAGTGCGGGGTTTTGTTCTGGAGTAAATTGTGCGCTACCTAAATAGTAATGCACCATAAGGTTTACCAGACTCATTCCTAAAAGATTACCTATCGTTCGCGAAAGATTCATCGACGCAGACGCCACCCCTACTTCTTGAGGCTTAGCGCTTCCCATAATGGCGTTGTTGTTTGGCGTAGAAAATAAGCCAAAGCCGATACCAATCAGTAGCAGCGAACAAGCAATATAAGTCACACTGGTTGCTGTGTTCATAAGGCTCAGTACCAGTAATCCGCAAGCAACAATCACACAACCCAAAGTAGCCACCAGCCTTGGCTGGAATCTGTCGGCCAGCTTGCCAGACAACGGGGCCATTATTGCCATCGAGAAGGCCTGAACCAATAAAACCTGCCCAGCATGTGACGGACTGAGACCTTTTACATATTGCAAATATAAACTTAGCAGAAAAACCAGCGGGAAATTACTGGCATACATCAACAGTGACGTAGCTAATGACATAGAGAATACTCGACTCTCGCGAAACATTTGTACCCGAATAAGCGGCCGATGACTTCGACTCTGATGCAAGATGAACAGCGCTAAACAGATAGCCGATAGTCCGAGCATACCCCACCCCACATTGTTGGGTAATATGCTTAAACCATAAACTAAGGATGTAGAGAACAATGCAAAAATACCCGTTCCCCACCAATCGTATTTAGTTTTCTCATCATTCTTCCATTCACCGCTGAGGCGCATTTTAATCAACAGTAGAAGTGCAATGACGATAGGTACCTGAAAGAAAAACACCGAACGCCAGCCCAACAATTCCGTGAGCCAGCCACCAACTGCTGGAGCAATGGTCAACCCAACATAAATACATGCTGCAGTGATCCCTAAAGCAGCCCCCCTTTTGTGAGAAGGAGTAACTGATGTAATGATTGCAACACCAGTGCCAAATATCATTGATGCTGCAGCTCCTTGTACAAATCGCCAAAAAAGGATCCACTCAATGCTGGGGCCAATACCACACATAAAAGAAGAGAAAGCGTTTAACGCTAAGCCGTAACAATAGATGCGCTTTCTTCCATAGTTGTCTGCTAATTTGCCAGCAGGCAGCATGAAAATGACACTACTCAAGATAAATAGCGTCGGTAGCCAGGAGACCATCTTAGCATTTGCTTGTAAGTCAGCGGCCAAATCAGGGATCGCAATATTCACAGAAGCCATGCCAAGCGGCCCAATAATGGAGCCCAGACAGACAATAATTAAGGCGAATTTGGCGACCGCAGCGTTTTCAGTGGAATTTTCTAGCAAAAGAGGGAAAAACCTTATGACTAAATTAGTTTTTTATCATACCCAACGAACAGTTCAAGTGCATGGATAAATATCGATTCTCGTTAAAATAAAACGTCATTTATCCTAAAATCAAAATACATGATATGGTGATTACTATATTTTGATAGAGCATTAAATCCCAATTAATGACCATAAAATGGCTCCTTTTAACCCTGCTGTGCTGGCCTCTGCTGCTTTGGCAAGGTAAACAAGCGCGCAAATGCGCTTTACGTTTACCTGAAGCTCTGGGGCGGCGCAGTGGTATGCAAGGCAGCGGCGAACCGCTTCGACTGCTGATTTGTGGTGATTCAGCTGCCGCTGGTGTGGGTATTTCGCAGCAACAACACGCTTTTTGCGGTCAACTGGTCGAGTTGCTCGCCAGGCAGTATCAGGTTAACTGGCAGCTTGCCGCGAAAACCGGTATCGATTGTGCGGGCTTAAACCATTTACTTCACCAGCCGTACGCGCATAGTAATGCAGTGTACCGGTTAGATTTGGTGGTGGTGTCTATTGGTGTTAACGATGTAACCGCACGTCATAGTAAGGCTGAATTCCGACGGCAGATAAGAATATTGTTAGAGAGACTGGCAACAGATTTCACCGATCCACAAGTACTGTTTTGTGCGATACCACCGATGCAACGCTTTACTGCCTTGCCCCCGCCCCTTAATTATTGGTTGGGACTAAAAGCCAAAATACTGAATCAGGCTTTAGCCAGCGAACTACGTGACTGGCCAAAAGCACAGCTGGTATCCAGTAACTTGGCTTTAACAGACGAACTGCTTGCTACTGATGGTTTTCATCCGTCTGAATCGGGCAGTAAAAAATGGGCTCAGTTGGTTTTTAATGCTATCCAATGTTAAAGCAAATTGATGCTAGTTTTAGTGATTGGAGGAACCGTCTGAAAATACGCAAACCTGGTTTTTACCACTATGTTTTGCGGTATACAACGCCATATCTGCGAAGTTAATCAGCTGTTCCTGTGCAACGTCGCCAATGGGCTTTGTGCCAACAATGCCATTTTCACTGCCAGCGACACCAAAACTCGCGGTTAGGGTTATCGTGTCGGTTTGGGTATTTATCCTGATATTTTCAAAGGCTTTACGCACTCGTTCGGCCTGAATTATCGCCTTGCTTTGGCTTGTTTCTGGCAAAAAGATAATAAACTCTTCCCCACCCCAGCGTGCGGAAACATCACCTTCTCTGGCAGTTGCTTTGATGCACTTTGCAACTTCAGTCAGCACTTCGTCACCATAAGCATGGCCGAAAGTATCGTTAATCGTTTTAAACGAATCGATATCCATCAGGACGATCGAGGCCTCTCTTTTTTCACGCACGATATTATTCCAGATCGGTTCGGTAACCTGACTAAAGCCCCGCCTGTTATTAAGGCGGGTAAGTACGTCGGTGCGGGCGTAACTTTCTGCAATCATTTTATCTAATTTCGCCATTCTGAACTGGCGCGCCAGAATGACCGCCAGCAAAATGGCCTCAAACGCCATGCCAACTTCAATGGCTTTAAAGGTATAGTCGTTGTAAGGAACTAAAAAACCTGCCACGGCCAGGGTGGATACCGTAATACAAAGTGCTGCTGTTACTGATGAAAATAAAAATATTACCGCAAACGGTTTCTGTGCTTTAAGCGCGGATAACCCCATGGCAATAAAAAGCGTCACAAAACCACAATTAAGTATAAAGGCCAGTATGGTCGAAAATACCAGCTGAGCAGTGGCAAATCCCAACAACATTCCGGTTGGAATAATAATGGTAATCCACTTAACAGCATTATCTAAGCTTGGAGCATAAGCTCGGGTATTGAGTAAATAGCGGGCAAAGTGGAGCCCGGCAACGCTGTAAGTAAGCATTAAGGTAATATCCAGCCAATCCTGAAAATATGGGCCGGCATCGATTGGAATAACGGTATGAATATGCCCGGTGTAAGACAAACTGTTTAACACAAAACCGATGAGATAAAGCCCATATAAGCCATATTCTTTTTGACGAATAAAAATGAACAACACTAAATTATACAGCGCCAGGGCGGACATAATCCCCCACAGCACACCATACTGATAACCTGCTGCTATATCACGCTTTATGGCTTTTTCCGAAGTGCTTAACCTGACGGGTATCGCCATCGGACCCAACGACTCAACCCGAATGTAGACGTCTGTTATGCCTTGTTCAAAAGCATGTTCAAAGGCATAAAAACGATATTGCATTGGTCGTTGCTGAAACGGTATCGCATCCCCCCCGTTAACATGTTTAATAAGGGCGCCGTCATGCACCAGCCAGGTATCAATATGGTCTAGCCAGGGCGTTTCAACCGACAGTCTGTAAAGTGCCGCAGAGGAATCGGCATGCTTAACCGAAAACTTCAGCCATGCCGGTGCTGTACCAATACCTAACGAAATAGAGTTACTACTGGCCTGTTTCACCTGATTTGATAAAAAAACCTGCTGAGCTTGTGTTAACGAAAGCTTCGCATTATCTTCTTGAAAATAAACAATATACTTGCCAGGAGCGCCATCTTTAAACTCTGATGTATCGATGGTATTGGCATTTGCCGTGTGACTAAACAGCAGAAGAACAATAGCAGTGCTCACAAGAAACAGTGCCAACAAAATTGTTATGTTAAACAAGCTGATGCGATTATTGGCTACCACGTTACTGAGATCAGACATGCAAAACCAGAAGTTCTGATAATTCAGGATTAAATCTAGCTGACAAAGAGTCGCGACTCAATCACTTTGTATAATAAGCTGTTAGTATAATACAAAACGTTACTTTTGAACGCTGAACCTATTCACAACTGTTCAGATGGTTGTTTTTGGGAACTGAAGATTAACTATGGTATCGCAAGTGAATTACGCTGATTTGCCCTTTTCTCAGGCATGTGAAAATAACAAAGGGCCAATATTAACCCTGTTAACGCAGGCGTTTGCCAATTGTAACTATATTCTGGAAGTAGGCAGTGGTACTGGCCAGCATGCTGTTTATTTTGCCGAAAACTTAACACATTTATGCTGGCAGGCGTCCGATCAACCTGTATACCTGGCAGCGCTCGCTGAACGCATTCGCCGGGCCAATCTTTCCAATTTACCGGCGCCGCTGGCACTGGATATTTGCGAAAAAACAGCGCCCGGACAATTAATGGACGGACTCTTTACCGCAAATACCCTGCATATTATGCCCTGGCCGGTGGTACAGCAATTTTTTAGCAGGCTAAAGGCGTTGTTACAAGACAACGCCACGTTGTGTATTTATGGTCCGTTTAAATATGCCGGTAACTTTACCAGCGAAAGCAATGCCCATTTTGACGCTTCACTAAAACAGCGGGATGACGCTATGGGTATAAGAAACATTGAAGCGGTATTAATGCTGGCACAGCAACAAGGTTTTAATTTGCTACAAGATGTTGCTATGCCAGCTAATAATCAACTACTGTGGTTTAAAGCAGGCTAAAAGCCCTCGAAACATCGGTTTTTTGGGGGGTTAGGTGACTTTATGTCGCACCGCGTATTCAGGTTTTAAATACTCGTTACTGCTTACAATATCGGCCAATATCGCTACCGCATGCCAAATGTCGGTGTAACGTAAATACAGAGGTGTAAAACCTAATCGCAGTATATCCGGTGCCCTAAAATCTGCGATTACCCCCCGTTTAATTAACGCCTGACACAAGGCATAGGCATTCGGGTGCTGATAAGCAAGCTGACTACCCCGCTCTTCTTCTGCTAACGGCGTAAGTAGCTTAAGCTCGTTTAGCGATGCATGCTGGCCGACTAACTGATGAAAACAGCGACTCAAGCCTAATGACTTTTGCCGCAGCTGACTCATTTTTACATCGGCAAATACGTCAAGTGCTGCATCTAACACACTCATCGATAATATCGGTGGCGTGCCGGTTAAAAATTGTTCAATGCCTGGTGCGTTTTGGTAGTGTTTATCAAAGCTAAACGGCGTTTTGTGTCCCATCCAGCCGCTTAATGGCTGCCTAAGGTTGGCATGATGTCGTTTTGCTGCATATAAAAAGGCCGGGGCACCCGGGCCCCCATTGAGGTATTTATAACCACAACCGACAGCAAAATCGACGTTACACGCGTCAAGCTCAATCGGCAAGGCGCCGGCGCTGTGCGCGAGATCCCATATAACCAGGATGCCTTTAGCATGCGCCAGTTTGGTCAGGCGCTGCATATCCAACAAACGGCCGCTGCGAAAATCGACCTGTGTTAGCATTAATACCGCAACATCTTTTGATAATTGCGCTTCAATATCTGACTGATCCGTTACTAATTGCAGCTGGCAATGCTGTTCGCCGAGTAAGTTGGCCAATCCTTCGACCATATATAAGTCAGTCGGAAAGTTACCTTGCTGTGATAGCACGATGCTGCGGCCTTGCTGCATTAACATGGCACTGCTAAGTACTTTAAATAAATTTACCGATGTAGAGTCGCAACTAATCACCTGCCCTGGTGTGGCGCCGATCAGCCGGGCAATTTTTTCACCGACGGTACTGGGTAAATCGATCCAGCTATGGCTGTTCCAGCTTTTAATCAAATCCAGGCTCCACTGGGTGGCTAAAACCTCTTGCGCCCGAGTCGCTGCCACTTTAGGCATGGCACCGAGCGAATTGCCGTCCAGGTAAATGGTATTTGGCGGCAGTATAAAAGCGTCACGTTTTGCAGCAAGACTGTCTTGTGCATCACGTTTTTCTAGCTGGGTAAGACCTAATAGCGTATTCACAGTGGTAATAGCTCCTGCAGCAATATGACAAACTGCTTATACGCCGCAGTTTGTGGATGGATCCAATCAAAGTGACCAGCATTATCAACCAGTTTGTAGGGTATACCACTGAGACTCGCCTGACTTAGCGGCACGATTTTATCGGTGCTACCTTGCAATAATAACGTTGCAGGATGCATTAGTTGCTGGTTGGGACTGGCTTGTTGATATTGCTCTGTCAAATCGCTGTAACTGCCGCCCATAAACTGTGCAGTAGCACTTTGACAACTGTTGCTACCGTTGGCGTAGCGTTGCATGTCGGTTATGGCCGCCAAGCCAATAACAGCTGCAATATCTGAATGACGTATTTGGCTGCCCGCTAATAATGCCAGCTGGCCACCGGCAGAGTGTCCGCTTAAAACAATACGAGAGGTATCAACGCCATATTGCGCCAACGACGCTTTAGCAAAAGCGATCCCTTGCTTAATGTCAATTAGACTGCCAGGCCAGCCGCCGCCAACGTCACCGGTGCGCCGATACTCTAACGACCAAACTGCGAAACCGTTTGCCGCTACCGCCTGACTAAACGCTCTGCTATGGCTTATATCATAGGCATTTAACCAGCAACCACCATGAATAAACACCACTAATGGGGCTTTTTGTTGTAATGACGACTGTAAGGACACTGTTTTCGGTAAGTACAACTGCCCATACTGCAGCGGGTCAGCACCGTAATCCAGTTTAATGCTGCGATCAGTATATGACAGCTCACTCAGGCTGCTGTAACTAACATTATTGAGTAACGGCAAAGCTGATTGCACTGAGTTAGTGTCACTGTTTTGGCTATTTTCATTGTTTTGCTGCAGCTGAGATGCACAGCCGCCAAGCAACAGGCCTGAAGCAACTATCAAAGCCATTATTTTTTTAATCATAGAGTTAAACACGTTATAGCGAGTATTCGAGTGATACCAAGTGTATTACTGCCAACGCTCTGGTCATATTCAAATTTAATCTGACTTAGCACGAAATTCTCTGTTCATTCGCCAAGGCTGGCTTGTATTTACACCACACTGCGCCAATATCTTACTTTATAACGATGTTTTCAGACACAGTGTATGAGGAGTGATTAATTTATGACTAATAACTACACCCCACCGAAAGTATGGCGTGCTGACAAAGAAAGTGGCGGCCAGTTTGCCAATATTAACCGTCCGGTTTCAGGCGCCACCCACGACAAAAAATTAGCTCAGGGCAAACATCCTTTACAGCTGTACTCTATGGCAACACCCAACGGCGTTAAAGTTACTATTTTGCTGGAGGAGTTACTGGAAGCCGGTGTTAGCGCTGCGGAGTATGACGCCTGGATTATCAGCATTAAAGATGGCGACCAGTTTGGCAGTGGCTTTGTAGATTTAAACCCCAATTCAAAAATTCCCGCACTGCTGGATAAAAGCACCGGTAGCAGAGTGTTTGAATCAGGTTCGATACTGCTCTATCTGGCAGAAAAATTTGATGCTTTTATGCCAAAGGACCCTGCAAAACGCACTGAAACCTTGAACTGGCTATTCTGGCAAATGGGCAGCGCCCCCTTTTTAGGCGGTGGCTTTGGCCATTTCTATGCGTATGCTCCAGAGAAGCTTGAATATCCTATAAACCGCTACACCATGGAAGCAAAACGCCAATTAGATGTTTTAGACAAACAGCTAGCGGATAATCAGTATATTGCCGGCGATGAGTATACTATTGCCGATATGGCGATCTGGCCCTGGTACGGGGCGCTGGTACTTGGCGAACTTTACGATGCAGCCGAATTTCTGCAAGTTCAGGATTACCCCAACCTGCAGCGCTGGGCAAAGCAACTGAACACGCGGCCAGCGGTACAACGCGGCAAAATTGTTAACCGTAATTGGGGCAATGGCTTACAGTTACCCGAACGTCATGGCAGTGCAGACTTTACCGCCATAGCGGGCAGCAACTAATTGCTACCAGCCACTGACTGTCTGGGCCGAACGGGCCCAGATATAGGTGGCGCCGATGCCTACCGACCAGCCACCGTTTTGTACCACTAATGGACTATGTTGGTTTTTCGCACTGGTTACCGTTTCATATCGGGCAAAACTAAATCCACGCCAGTTTGACGAGAATTTTTTACTGATTGCACCAGTAAATCTTAACGCAATTAAGCCGGGTTTAGCATCAAACTCAGGGCGGCCACTTTGTGCAAATAGCTCTGTTACCTGATAAAAGCGGTCTGTCAGCTTTTCGCTACCAAACAAAGCACTAACGCCAAAGGTGTAACTAAGGTCTTGGAGTGTGGTTACATCCGCAAACAGTGCTGGCTCGAAACTGATCCCACTGTAGCGCATGCCTTCTTCAACATCGAATGCTGCCCGCAGTGGTAAATCCAGACGCAGCCTGCTGCCCCAGATGTTATCATTGATGGTCCAGCGCATACGTGGGCCAGCCTCCACCAGAGTACCAAGTTCGGGCATTCCCTGGCGCACCGGGATATCGCCATCAGAGGCACCCAGAGCGGCTGCAAAACCGACATCAAGCTCCAGCGTTTGACTTTTATATGCCCGTAAGCCAACGTTGTCACGGTCTGCCCTGAAAAAGTCTCCCCGGTAAATCAGATACGGCAGAACAAAATTACGCTGTACCTGCTCATTAGAACCCGGATAAGCCAACTGCTGTATACTAAGGCCAAGCAACCCTGCCTCCCATAATGGTAAGTCAGTTGCGGGCTCTGCATTTGCAAAAAAACTGCCCCCGCCAATAGTGAGCAGCAAGATTGATTTGGCAATGTTATTTTTCTGCATAAGGTTCCTGTGTCGAATTGGCTTGTTGCAGATAAGGCTCAAGCAATTGCCAGATATTAACCCTCGCCTGCAGCCGGGCCGCCAGTAAATATAAACCGGCAATTTTACGGTGTAAAAATAGCGCATCGGCCGGCGGGCTGTGCCAATAGTTTTGTTGGGTGCTAAGCGCTGTGCCGGCATCACGTAAACGTCGGGCTAAATCACTTTTGCCAAAGTCAAATTCTGCATCATGGCGCAAAGGTTCGCAGGCCAAGGTCACCAGGTTTAGTACTGCTGTTTTTTGTTCAGGTAAAATTGTCTGGCTGAAAAAACCAATGCTGGTTAAGGCATCATCGAGCGCTGACGGGTTATTATTGCATGCGGCATGAAATAGCGCCCGGTAGCCATCACTAATTTTATCGGAATAATCACGACAGGCGCCAAAATCAAGTAGTACCAATTGACCGGTGGCTGCGTTATACAGGTAATTTGCGAAATTAGGGTCAGTTTGCACCAGTTTAAACTCAAACAACTCTCTGAAAAACAGAGTAAACATCAACCTTAGTATCCGGTCACGATCTGCTTGAGATGCTGAGAGTAAACTTTCAATAGGAACCCCTTCAACGTAAGACATGGTCAGGATATTGTCACTGGTGAGCTCGGTATACACTTGTGGCAACTGGTAACGGTTATCATCAACCAGAAATTGACGATACCGCTGTAAATATGTGGCTTCTTTTAAATAGTCTGCCTCGTTTTTCAACTGTATTTTGGCTTCAGCTAACAGGCTGTGGTAATCCATTTCTGCCGGAATTAAGCCACTTACCCGCAATAATGTCGCCACGTTGTCAACATCGCTGTCAATACTGGCTCTTACCCCGGGATACTGAATTTTTACCGCCAGTTTTGCGCCATTGTCATGATACGCCTGATGCACCTGACCGATCGACGCTGCGGCAACAGGTTTAAAGGTAAAATCGGCAAAATGCTGCTGCCATTGCTCACCCAGATTCAGCTTCAAGACTTGTGCTAACTGCTTAGATGGCATCGGATTGGCACTAGCACGTAACCGAGCCAGTAGATCTGTCAGCTCTGGTGGCAATAAATCACCGCTATCCATCGACAACAGCTGCCCCATTTTCATCGCGGCACCACGCATATGCGCCAGCTGGTCGGCAACGCGCTTAATAT
The DNA here is from genome assembly GCF_041616895.1 of Arsukibacterium sp. Taxonomy (GTDB): domain Bacteria; phylum Pseudomonadota; class Gammaproteobacteria; order Enterobacterales; family Alteromonadaceae; genus Alishewanella. Next base: position 5,281 of record NZ_JBFJPY010000075.1, on the reverse strand, counting down.
TTGCCGGGGTAAGCAACATACCTTTACTATTTGGTCTGTTGCCTTGCGCTAATTGTCGGGCACCTTCTGCCAGCATACCACCGGCAACCCTCCCGGCCAGCGATGCGAGCCCGCCCAACCGACTTAACCGGCTACCTGGTACTTTTGATTCCTTGTTAACCATCACTACCCTTAGATTGCTGTTATGACATTAGGTGTACGTTAGCGGCTGCCGATAAGCTCACTCAAAATCCATTGGTAGTGTTATTTAGCGTTTATGAATGTATTAAACCAGAAGCTGGATAATAAACAGTAACTATATTTAATTGTTAGCAAAAAATCGGCTTACTTGATCAGTTGATAATGCTGCAGCAGTGCCTGTTGTTCGCGTTGACAATAATCAGCGATAGCCTCGGTTAACGGGCTGGAACTAAACTGATAAAAGCCGCGACGGATAACGGGAGTAAATCCGCGTTTTAGCTTGTGCTCGCCCTGCGCACCGGCGTCAAACCTGACTAACTTATTGGCAATGCAATAGTCGATGCCGGCATAATAGCAACATTCGAAATGCAATTTATCAAATTCTGCCAGACAGCCCCAGTAGCGGCCATACAAGCATTCAGTTGATTTAAAGCACAACGAAGCAGCGACCAGTTGGTCGTTCAGGTACGCGGCGAAGACCACTATACTCTCAGCCATCGTCTGGCCCCACAACTGCAATGTTTGCGGGGTCAAATAACCATTGTGGCCGGATCTTTTCTGATAGGTTGCCTGATAGAACGGAATGAACTTGTGCCAGAACTCAGGGTTAAGCTCACTGCCTGCATGAGATTTAACGATAATACCCTGTCCGCTTACCTGCTGGCGCTCCTTACTGATTTGTTTGCGTTTACGGGAGGGCAATGCCGCTAAAAAATCTGAAAACGCCTCATAATTATTATTGTGCCACTGAAACTGCACATCAAAGCGCTCCAGCATGCCACTGTCACGCATTATCTGCTGTAAAGGTAAGTCTGGGTACAAACACTGAAAGTTACTACAAGACAGTTGTTGCTGGCGCTGGCTAATCGCTTTAAACAATAAGCCAAAAATCTGGCCAGGATGTTCCGTGGCGGCTACCCCGAATCGTGGCCCTTCAGCGGGCGTAAACGGTATTGCACAAAGCAACTTTGGATAATACGCCAGGTTGTTATGCTGGTAAGCTTCAGCAATAGCCCAATCAAACAAATATTCACCGTATGAGTGTAGCTTCAGATACATTGGCATCGCCGCGACCAGCGTGCCGTCTCGGTGAAGCAATAAATGTTGAGGTAACCAGCCGCTGCCCTCGCCAACACTTCCGCCTTGCTCTAAGGCAACAAGAAAGGCATGCTGGCAAAAAGGCATATCGGTATCAAATAAACGATTCCATGAAACCGGATTGACAGTCGTTAAATCATCACTCAGCGTTATTTCTATCATTAATATGCGCTAGTTCTTTTTGCGTTGTACGTTGCTATTACACTAGCCCAGGTCAATCAAATGTTTGGGCTGCTTCTAATTCACGCTCCAACCGGTTATTTTCGTCAGCCCGGGGTTTGGCAAAGCGGGCAAGTGCCAGGTACAGTACCGGTGTAAGATACAACGTAAATATCACCGCAATACCCAGGCCGCCAAATACTACCCAGCCAATGGCATTACGCGCTTCGGCGCCGGCGCCGGTCGATAGAATAAGCGGCAAACCGCCAAGCAGGGTTGACAATAACGTCATGGCTATCGGGCGCAGGCGAATTTGGGCTGCTTCTTCCACGGCTTTACGCACAGAATAACCGCGGTCCCGCAACTGATCAGCAAACTCTACCAGTAAAATAGCATTTTTTGCTAACAACCCGATTAACATCACCAGACCAATCTGCGAATATATATTGATTGAGGTACCGGTTAAAAACAACGCGAATAATGCTGCTGCAATACCAAAGGGCACGGTTGCCATCACGACTACCGCACTGTTAGCACTTTCAAACTGCGCTGCTAAAACCAGCAAGACAATGACAAAGGCTAATACGTAAGTCAGCGTCACTTCACGGGCGGTTTCCTCAAAGGTTAACGCCTCGCCCAGAAATACCAGCCCTACATTTGCTGGCAGCTCTTGTTGCGCCAACGCACGCAATTGTTCAACTGCCTGCTCCAACGGGAAGTTTTCCGGCAATTGCATTTCCATTTCAATTGCCCGGCGCTGTGCCTGGCGCTCCAGTTCCGCGGCGACACCCTCCTCTGAAATATAAGCCAGGCTTGATAGTGGTACTAAACCTCCCAGACTAGAACCAACATGCAGGTTTGCAAGATCAGAAGGGTTGGTGACTGAAGACGCTGCCGCTTGCAGTATAATGGGAACAGATTGGTCCCCGACGTTCAGATCGGCCAGATCGTCACCATTTATTGCTACCCGTAAGGTCGCGGCAATATCTGACAATGGCACGCCCAACTCTTCTGCCCTGCGTCGATCTATATTTACCCGTAACTGTGGTTGCGTAGGTTGGTAAGAAATTCTTGGCATACCAAGCTGAGGTATTTGCTGCTGAATAGCTTTTGAAAATGCCTGGGTTGCCGCATAGATGCCAGCATAAGATTCGCCAGTTAACGCCAGCTCCAGACCACCACCCTGGCCACGTAAATTAAGGCTGTTTGAACCAAAGGCCCTGGCCGGCGCGCCCGGTATTGCCGCAAGTTGCGGACTGATCTGATTAATAATCTCTTGCTGAGATTTGTCGCGTTCACTCCAGTTTCTTAGCGGCACCGTAATAAATACCAGGTTAGGATCCCATTGGCCAACTACCGTATAAATGGAGTCGATATCACCACCATCAACGTAAGGCAATAAAATCTCTTCCATTTTATCCGCTTGCCTATCCATAAAATTTAAACCCACACCATCAGGGCCACGGGCAAATACCCGGATGGTGCCACGGTCTTCACTTGGCATCAGCTCATTATCAAGTACCGTATATAAAGCACCTGCACCACCTGCCGCCAGTAAGCAGGCAATAAATACGATCAGGGCATGATCCAACGTCCAGTGCAAACTGCGGCTATATAACGTCAATAGCCGGTTTCCTAGTCCGGCAAACATATTTTTGGCATCTTGTTTAATCGGTAATCTTGCAGTTAACGCCGGTACCAGAGATAACGCGACAAAGGATGAAATAATAACAGCAGCGGCTAATACGCCACCAAATTCCCGGAACAACCGGCCGGCGGTTGATGGTAAAAAAGCAATAGGCACAAACACAGCCACCAATACAGCGGTGGTGGCCACTACGGCAAAAAATACTTCACGGGTGCCAATAACGGCTGCAGCACGTGCACCAAGCCCCATACTGCGCCGACGCTGAATATTCTCAGACACGACAATTGCATCATCAACTATTAAGCCGGTTGCCAGAACCAATGCCAGCAAAGTTAAAATGTTTATTGAAAAACCCATTAACCAAATTGCTGCCAATGCCCCAACCAGTGAAACAGGAATAGATAATGCTGGCACGATAGTGGCGCGCCATGAGCCAATGAATAACCAAAGGGTAAAAATTACCAGTAACACGGTTAACGCTAATGAGGTAATGACTTCGCGTACTGAGCCGCGGATAAACTCTGCATCATCCGATGTTACCTGCAGCTGCAATTCCGGAAAACGGCTCTCGACTTTTTTTACCAACGCCAGTACTTCATCTGATATTTCAATGGTATTCGAACGCGCCTGCCGGATAATTCCCAAGCCAATCACCGGCCGGCCATCCAATCTGACCATACTGTTGGCATCTGCCGGCCCAAAATAGACCGTAGCAACATCGCCTATCCGGGTATCGCCACTGATAATGATATCTTCAACCTGTTCGGCACTTACTGAAGTCGCATCTGCCCGGACAATAAGCTGTTGGTCGGTCGAGCGCAGGCTGCCGGCAGGCACATCAAATGGCGCCTGTCGAAGCGCTGCTGCCACATCGGTAACTGCCAGGTTGTAACTGGTCAGGCGCAGTGGGTCTAAAATTACCCGCAACACCCGCTGCCGGTCTCCGTTCAATCTGACATCTGCTACGCCCGGAATGGTTAAAAATAACGGCGCCAGATCGGTCTCAATGCGTTCCGTCAGCGTCTCTAAGTCCAGTGTGCTGCTTGACACAGCAATACTTACCACTGACTCTGCGTCGTTATCTGCTTTAATAATGGCCAAACGTTCTACCGCTTCTGGCAGTTCACGCTGAACCCGGCTAACCGCTTCGCGGGTTTCATTGGCAGCATCATCCAAATTAATACCAGGTCGAAATTCTACCCGTACCCGTGAACTACCCTCCTCACTGGAGGCGTTAATGGATTTAACCCCTGACACCCTAGCGACAGCGCCTTCCAACTTACTGGTTACCTCGGTGTCCACCGTTTCGGGTGAGCCGCCGGGGAAACTCGCCGTTACCGACACGATGGGTCGATCGACATCGGGTAACTCACGCACTTCAAGACCATTAATGGCGGCAATACCGGCGATAATGATCAACAGATTTAAAACAATAATCAGCACTGGCCTGCGAATAGACAGGGAGGGCAAGTCATTGTGGATCGGGTTGTGATTCATAAACCAGCCCTTTGTACGTTTGCAGACTGCACAGTTTGGCCTGCACGCAGGGTTTGGACGCCCTCAGTAATTAACATATCACCTTCAGCTAAATCGGCCGCTACCAGTAACCGGCCACTGAGCCGTTGTTTTATTTGCACGTCGACTTTTTTGGCTTTGCTATCTTGCTCCATCCAGACATAAGCACCGGTAGCCCCCCATAACAACGCCGCTTCAGGTACAACGGCATAAGCTTCGCCGCTAACTTCAAGCTTTACCCGAAAACTCATTCCCGGGCGGTATAAATCATTACTATTATCGAGCAGAGCACGCACCCTGATGGTCCGGTTAATATTATCAATACGCGAATCTACCTGACTGATCTCTGCCTCAAGGTTGATAGTGCTCCCCTGCCATGGCTGCAAGGTCAGCTTGGGATGTTGTTGTAACATGCTCAGCGCGGTTTCCGGCGCTCTGAAATTAACGAAAAGCTGGTTGCGGTTATCCAGGGTAGTAATGGCAGTCTGCTGGGTAATTCTATCGCCAATTTCAACATCGGTTAAGCCAACAACACCGTCAAAAGGCGCCCTGACAGTGCGGTCTTCAAGTTCTGTTTCCGCCTCTGTCAACGCCACTTTAATCAGATCGCGTGCGGTCATTGCGTCATCTAACTGACTTTGGGGCACAGCCCCCTGTCGTCTGCTGGTTATCAGTCGCTCT
>NZ_JBFJPY010000074.1:0-16938 GCF_041616895.1 Arsukibacterium sp. | reverse complement strand
TGTCAGCACCGCCAGCAATACGCCAACCGGATCGTTTACTATCCCTTCCCATTTCAGCAAGGACGACGATTCCCGGTTGAGCCTTGCCTGATGTAGCAGCGGTAAAATAACGGTTGGCCCGGTTACCACCAGAATAGCCCCTAATACCCAGGATACCGGCCAGCTTAACCCGGCAACATAGTGCGCGGCAGCGGCGCCAAAAACCCAGGCTAGTGGCGGCGCCACGATTGTTAAGCGGCCAATACCATGGCCTACCCGGCGAAACTCACCCAGTTTCAGATCCATGCCGCCTTCAAACAGTATAATCGCCACGCCCATGCCTATCAGCTCAGTCAGCTCGGTTTGCGACATAGCTAAGTTAATCACTCCGGTTACCGGCCCCAGGATCAGGCCGGTTGCAATCAAAATAACAATAGCGGGGATCCGAATGCGCCAGGCAAGCCATTGGCTGGCAAGGCCGGCACTAAGCATGATCAGCAACAGGGTGGCAGTATGCATGAAAACTCCATTTTAGTTGGCGGGCATAGCCAGCGCAGTACCAGTGAACTCGCGATGGCATTAAAAAGTGAATGTCGTCGCCATGTTGTCAGAAGGCTCGGTCAACTGGGCAACGACTTCTCATTGAATTATCAGGCGTTATGCCAGGCACATTACCATGAGCATAAAACAGAACAAATAAATTTGCCCCACAATTTCTGCCCAGCGCCGGATAAAGTAGCAGAAGTACAGCAGCTGAGGTAATGATGGCGCATAGCCACTATTGTGCAATAGCAATGTTGCGGATATGCCAGCTGCTGTTATTTATTCAAGTTGATTTACACCATATTAGTTATTATGGTTTCACTGTTCTAAAGAAAAGACAGGGATATGAGTTTGAAAAAATTACTGACAGGCCTACTGCTGTTAACAATATGGCCGCTGTTAGCTGATAGCCGGATTGGTAAATGGTGTGAGTCGGACGATGGCGGTGATAGTTGTCATGGCTATGTCTCTTACTTTTCCAATGGTGATGTATATGCCTATGGCGTCATTGACGATATGTTTTACATCGCTACTGGTGACTGGCGTCAAGTTGGCAAACAGTCCTGCCTTAACCTTACCTACAGCATATTTGATGTTACCAATGAGCAGCCGTACCCCATAGATGAATACAACTTTTGTAATGAGGTAGTGTTAATCAGTGCTGATACTTTTCGCTATCGTAGCGAATCAGGTAGCATAGAAACGATGTACCGATTCAGCAATGTCGCAGACCACAGTATGTCTCCGTTGCCACAGTATTTGGTTGATAACGCCAGTCAAATCAAACCAGACAAACTGTTCCTGAATGTTCCTGCTGGTAAGTACGGACTTTATCCACTGCCACTGCAATTGGCGCCAGCCAACGTCAGCTTCATGTTATCTTTAGATACCAACACACCTGCTAACCTTAGCAAAGAACAGGACAAACAGGAGCAGTGGCTGCCCTATACCCATGTGCAGTGGGGTGATCCTGAAGGGACCCATATGCGTGTTTCTCTGCACCTGCCATTAGAGAGCCCCGAGCACGTTACACTTGCACTGGAGTACCACCAACCGGGAAAAGTACCGTTCAAAAAGCGCATCGCTGATGATATTGTTCGCGGCGAGCCAGTATTAATTCAGCTGGCCTGGCAGCCAGACGGAACCACTTCTCTGAGTTATAACAAGCAGACCATGCAATACCAACTGCCGCTGCAGCAATGGCAAAGTTACTTTATGGCATCTAATGCCAAAGCGACTTTTCAGCGGTTGACGGACTAGTCAGGCATGCAGGATTTGCTCTACCTTCGTCATTACTCTGATAGCCTGCAACAGCAAGTGCGTCAGCTACTGGCTGACAACAAGCTGGGTACGGTATTACAACAACGTTACCCCGAACAGAGCCATGCGGTGCAGACCGATAAAGCGCTGTATGTGCTTACCATGGAGCTAAAGCGGCAATGGCTGAAAAGCAGTGAGCCAATAAGTAAGGTGGTGTTTGACCCGAAAATACATGTTATCAATAATGCTCTGGGCACCCATACCCAAATTAGCCGGGTGCAGGGTGGCAAGTTAAAAAGCAAAAATGAAATACGGGTAGCAGCACTGCTGAAGCAACTGCCACTGCCGTTATTGCAAATGGTGGTGGTACACGAGCTGGCGCACCTGCGAGAGAAAGATCATAGCAAAGCCTTTTACAAACTTTGCCAGCATATGCAACCCGATTACCATCAACTGGAGCTGGATTTACGCTTATTTCTTACCCTGTCTGACAGCGCCGGGCGTTAAAGCGCAGTACTGGCCTGGCGTAGCAGCGCTGCAAATCGATTTAGCTGATCATCATCAAAGCACGGTTCTTCAAATTTCTTCAGATAAACAGAGGTGGTATCAACGTAGGTGACATTGGCTGGCATTTCCGTTTTAAAATGGGCTACCCGGCTAAACGCCACCACCGAATGCACATGCTGTGCTAAATCAGTACCTTGCAACTGCAAATGGTGCTTAATTGCTTCCATATTTTTAAAGTTCTGATGCAACGGATTCATAAATTGCTTTTTACTGCCAAAGTATTGCCGCTGCCAGTTTGCTTGCGCCACCTCGCCATAGATATTGCCGCGCTCACCTTTTACCAGAATAACAAAAATGCCAAAAGGGCTAAGCACCAGGTGGTCGACCACCACTAGCTCTTCTTTGGCTGTCAGTAGTTTAAGTTTACGAAAATGGCGGTAACCCCGCGCCAGACGCCAGCGTAACAAGCGGTTTAATTTATACTCGGCAAAAATGCCTTTAAAGCCCGGCAGGTTAAGGCCTAGCCAGTTAGTCAGTAAAAACACGGCCAGTAAAAAAGCCAGAATATTGGCAAGAACCAGCGGTAAATTGGTTAGCAGCTGTTTTAGCAGGTTGTCATAATGCCACCAGTTGCCGGTATCTGCTGGGGCGGGCACAATGACCGGCACCGGCACAAATTTCTCTGACGGCTCAATTAGTTCGTTGCCAGCTTCAGAATTATTCGTAGCAGGCTCAGCAGAAGCGCTATCGCGCGCTCCCGCCGCGGTGTTATCCATACTCTGCACCGGTTCAGGCGCAGCTTGCAGTAATTCTTCAGCAACGATCACCGGGCTGGCCACTTCGGGCACCGATTGCTCCGCTGCTACCTGTTCTGTTTCAGTTTGCTCTTGCTCAGGTTCTGCGGTACTGAGCACTTCCGGGGTGGCCTGCTGAGGCGCCGGTGTAACAACCGTATCGTCCCTACGAGCTTGCTGTGCCGGTGGCGTAGCTCTGGTAGGCCTGAGGCATTTTTTGTCATACTCGCTTTTGGCATTGCGGTAATTACTACTTTGCGGCTGTGAGCTGAAACGCTGTACTTGCTGGTCGAGCAAAATACAAGCGCCCTCTGAATATTGTTGCAGGCCAGATGCCTGAACAGAAATCAGCAGTAGCAGCGGCAAAAAAAATGACATCCAACGCATAGATTGTCCCGTTGTGATTATTCACTGATGCTAGCAAGGGAATCATATTGCAGCAATAGCTGTTTTAGCATGATGCTACTTAAGCTGTTTCTCTTTATAAATTAATAGCGATGCGTTGTTATCATCGCCAGTCACTTACGACGCAAAAAAGGAGTCCTATGACAGTTGCGCCACTTAACGTGCTTGGCCAGCCACTGCAAGCGTGTTGTTTCTCGCCGGTTACCGGTTTCTTTCGTGATGGATACTGCCGGACTAACCGTCAAGATAGTGGCAGCCATGTTATTTGCGCCAAGCTTACCGATGCATTTTTGCAGTATACCCTGGCCCAGGGCAACGACTTAATTACACCAAAACCAGAGTGGGATTTCCCGGGCCTGAAAGCGGGTGATCACTGGTGTTTATGTGCCATACGCTGGCAAGAGGCAGTGGCGGCTGGTGTGGCGCCGCCAGTAAGACTAAGTGCCTGCCAGGCCAAAGCACTTGAATATGTGTCGCTATCATTGCTACAACAGTATGCGATAGATTAACCGCAACGTTGCTTTGCAATGGCACAGACGACTCGTTTTATCTCATCGCCTGTGTTTAGGGATGACCTTGTCAGGTTAGTCGTTGATATTGACCGGGCCATTAATGGCGTTGATTTTTAAGCCACCCGAGCCGCCGTCCAGAATGGTCAGGCCGCCGGCACCATCAACATTAATATCACCCGAGCCATCATCAATTGTCACCAAGCCACCGATCTGGCTGATTTGCAGGTTTCCCGAACCATCTTCAACCGTTACCTTGCCCTGCACCTGTGCAATGTAGGCATTACCCGAGCCATCTTCAAGGGTTAAGTTGCCGCTAAGCTGACTGATATACAGATCGCCCGAGCCATCAACAACTTTGGCATTATTGCCTCCTTCAATGGTTAAATTGCCAGAGCCATCCTCAATATTGAGGTCACCTTGCAGGCCACGAATTTCAGCATCGCCTGAACCATCTTCCAAGGTAAGGGCCAGCCGTGCCGGTACTCTTACCACAACATCCATATAAGGGCTGTTACCGCTATTAAAGCTGCTGGCAAAACCGGCTTCCAGCACCGCGCTGTTGCCACTGCTGACTAATGACAATCTGATATCTTCGCTATCGTAGTAATAAATGCTGGCCTGCACATCAATGGTCTGCCGCCCTGCTTCACCAATAATTTCCAGCTTGCCGGCACCGGTATCTGCCACCAGCTCGCTTAAATTTACTGCATCAAGGGTAAGGTTACGTTGTTCATGCTGCCTGTCACCTGCATGGCCATTACCCACATAGATTACACAACCACTTAATAGTGTTGCTGCGGCGATACTGAGAATACCGGTTTTCATAGTGCTTCCTTTTTAGTTTGTTGTTAAAAGCTATCATGTCGCGTTGCTTTAGCAAAATACATAAGCAAAATAAGTGCCTACATTATATTCATATAAATCATTAACTTAAAATTTAGCTATACCAACATTCAGGAATAATTCACTACTAACTGGTGTATTTGACTAATTATCCGGCCCGTTGCAACAACGCGTTTATTTAAAGATAAACCAGAGCCAGATACCAGCCAGCACCAGCAAACACGCACCAATTTGCTTAGAATAACGCTGCCATAAGTTAAGGGCTGCGTCACCGGCAAAATGCACCAATAATGCCAGACCATAGTAGCGGGTAGAGCGGGAGATGCCGATCGCCAGCAAAAACATCAGAAAGGAATAACCTGTAGCACCGGCAGCCAGCATGGCAATTTGTAACGGAGTCGGGCTGATACCCACAGCCAGAATAGCCTTAAAACCGTTGTTTTCAATGTCGCTGCTGAAGCTGTCAAACGCTTCAGCTCCACCAAAAAAGCTGACCAGGGTATCACCCCACTGCTCCATTGCCAGCAGCCCCAGCCAATATCCCAGGGCAGCAGCGGTTAGGTTGCCGGCCAGCGCCACGGTAGCGATGGTCCAGCGCCGCCGACGCTTCGTCAGCATCCAGGGGATTAAAATGGCTTCTATCGGTATAGGGATCAGCAATGTTTCCATCATTGATAAAAAAAACAACAGCGGTAACGCATATGAAGCGCCGTCCAACCGGTCAAGCCAGGTTTGGGCAGACAATTATTTAGAATGCAGCATTGGGTAATATGCCTCCATGACATTGCTGACAACAGGCTGCCACGCACGTTAAGCGTAAGATGTTGTATATTTCGGTAAAGTATATCGAAATAACCCTCATTGCAAAAACCAAGGTGTATCAGCCAATATCAGGCACTTTGTCTTGCTTTCCGCCTGAACCCTAGCGCAGCTATTTGCAGCTTTACAACGCGGTTGGTTTTCTGGTTTTATAACTAACCGATTATTTAAGAATCACAATAAATGCTGAAACTGTGTCGCGCCTTGCATAATTGGCTTGGCTTGCTGTTGGTTATTCAAATCACGTTGTGGTTTGTAAGCGGTTTGGTAATGGCGGTGTTACCCATTGAACAGGTAAGAGGCGAACATCTGCGCCAGCTTGTCAGCACCAACTGGCAACAGGCACAGGTAAGCCCACAGCAAGTATTGCAGCAACATAGTGCCCAGGCTATTCTCAGCCTGAGCCAACGCCTTACCTGGCAAAGCAATACCCTTATCGCCACACCGGTCTATCTGGTTAATGACAGCGGCAACATGCATCGCTATAACGCCCAGACCGGCACGCTGCTGCCAGAACTTACCGATCAGGATATCCGCCAGCTGGGTCAGGCCCAGTACCAGGGTGATGGCCAGCTCAGTAGCACGCTGCTGCTAGAACAACTGCCGCAAGAAGTAAAACAGCTGCCCGCGCCGCTATGGCAGCTGCAATTTGCCGATAGCGAAAACAGCCGTTTTTACCTCGACCCTGCTACCGGGGCAGTAATGCGGGTGCGCACTGACAACTGGCGCTGGTTCGATTTTTTCTGGATGCTGCATATTATGGATTATCAGGATCGTAGCAATTTTAATAACCCGCTACTTATCACGTTCTCCGCCAGTGCTCTGCTATTTACCTTTAGTGGCATGGTGCTGTTATGGCGCCGTTTTCGGCCACGCAGAAGGAAAATGATAGTGGCAAAACCATAGTTAATTCTGTCGCTCCACCGCACCAATATCAGACAATGCCTGACCATCACCATTGCCGTCTACAGGCCTTGCCTGACTGAAGATATCATCAGTCACTGCTGAGCTTGCCGCCGTATCAATTACCGCAGAACCAGCAAGCGGAATACCGGCATGATTAAGCCCGGCAGCACCCATGATACTAGCCGCTAATGTATAAGGGACATTTCCGGTCCTGACCGGGTAAACGACTTGATCAAACAGATTGTTCAGGACTTCAATTTTCAGGTCTGGCTGGCTATCGAAATTTTGCATAGCAAAGTTAAGTGCGACTGCCGTTGTTACTGCACTAAACACGTTGTTACGCGTCAACAACCTGGAAACTTTTGTTTCATTAGCTGGGCTAATGTTTATGAACTCATCTATTTCACTAATGGTATTGTGCTCTACCCTGCTGAGGTAACCCCCTTCAAGGTAGATCGGTGAACAATAATTAGCTTGCATGCCATCGTTAACCATAAGATTGTTTTCATACACAAAATTATAAGGAGTCGCAGAGTCATTTTGCTGTAGTCTTAGTCGGTTGCACAAACTAATCGGATTGCCCCACGAAAATGAATGAGATAACGCAGCAGTGCTAAACTTATTCTTTTTCAGGGTTAAACTTCCCTGTGCCAAAATATCATTCCCTTCCAGCAGCAACTCGGGAATTGCCATTCTGTTTGAAGTCAGTGCTGCGCCTGAACTGCCGATTGTGATAGAGAGGTTCGCCAATGAGAAGCCTGTTATTTCACTACCTTTATCCATTCGTATCTGGCGTAACGAGTAATCATCATTATTAGTTTTACCCAGCAGGTAAGTTTGTTGATTTTCGCCCTGCAGGGTAACTTTCTTGGCGGTCAAATCAAGCCCTCCGACATAAATTTCAGCAGGAACAATAATTATACCTTCATCAGCAGAATCAATCTGTTGCTGCAACAGGCTTGCAGGCTGGCCCGAGATAACAGGAAACGACCATATCGCAGCAGGTTCGCTACTTTCAGCTACCATTATTTGAATTTCACCCATCCCCGTACCACTACTTGCAGGGGTAAACGTAATGTTTATGTCTGTCGTTGCCCCTCCATGAGCTACCACCAAGTTGGCACATTGCTTCCAGTCAACATCCTGCCGGCACACTACCTGACTGTTTCCCAACTCGTCAGGCATTACCACATTAACCGATATGCTAGACACAAAATCATATAAGCCACTTTGGGACAGCTTCAGCGTCATACTGCTTTGTTCACCCACTATCCCTAATAGGGAACCTATATCAGGGTTGGGCTGGGTCAAAGTAAAATTAAACTCTGCAGCCTGCCGGGATATCACGGCTGAAGCGGTGGTCTGTAAACTGGTATTCAGGCCAAGGGTATGGATAGATACACTGATAGGTGCATGAATTTCATTGATAAAAGACGATGGTGCCTCTAAAGAAACTGAGTGCTCGTATTGAGTGCTGACTTGAATGTATTCAATTCTACACCTCGCCTCAAGCCTATCACCTGTCACTGTGCAGTTATAATTTTGGTCACTGAACTGAAAAGGCAGCTCGGTTTTATATAGGAGCTCTACAGTATAAGCATCAGAACCAAAAGTGTGACTGATTGGGGTGCTAACATAAACTAGCTGGCTTTGCCGGCCAGGAGTATGGTTTAAAGAAACTGATAACTCATAAATAAACGGCAGGACAGTGATATCTTTTGGATCGCCAAGGTAAGTAAACTCTTCCAGATTACTAAAACCATCACCGTCCTGGTCGGTCAACGCATCAGATGCATTCTGTGGGTCAAAACCGAAATTAAGCTCCCACGCATCAGACATATCATCCCCGTCGGTATCGCGAAAATCTGTCATCATCTGAGTATTAAGGTAGTTGGCACGATACTGGTAAGTAAATGCATTATCACCGGTAAGGCTAAAATGATGGCTATATAGTGGTTGTGAATTAGTACCAGACTTTTTAAACTGCCAACTAAAAGTTTGGCCAGCAACTCCGGTGAACGCCAAATGGCCCTGCCGCTCGAGGCCATAAACCATAGAAGGTAATTTAAGTAATTGTGGCGTAGTTACGTCTACAAACCCTACGTCAGATAAATAAAGCCGCCCCCGAAATTGCATGCCCTCGCTCTGACATCCCTGACCATAAGCCCCAAATCGCTGGTCATAAAAGTTTTCAAAATACCATTGCTCATTAGTACCCTGAATACTCAACAACAGGTTGCTAAGATATTGCTCTGCATAGCAGCTGTTTGAAATGTCTTTTTGCCTGATACTTCCTCGCAGTACAAATTGTGCTGAATCATAACTGAGCACCGTATCTTGGTATATCATGAGCCCTTCAATTACATCACCTGCAACATTTCGGCGCACCACACGGAAAGTCGCGTCTCCGTTTAAAACAACGCCACCATCATTACAACCCGTGAAGAGAACAGCGAGTTCGGTGTTGGCTGCGTTGGGCCTTAATACCGCTACCCCGCCATCTGCACAGAGTTCTGTTGTATTTGCCTGTTCATCATCATACTCAGGTAATAGTTCTGGTTGCAGCATAGTGATTGCGCTCATAAAACGAGACACCGCAGACTTGTCTAAATTCGCTGCCGATTTCACACCCGTATACTGGCTACTTACATTAATATATTGTTGCAATGGGTCTGAACTGTTTCCGCCGCCTGAGCCACCGCCGATATTAGGATCTGAGCTACTGTCAGAACCACCACAGCCACTTATTAAGACTACTAACACAACGAATAACACGTTCCTACGCATATATATAATCCTGAATATTTAAGTATTTAAGGAAGGCCAGCTGAGGCAGGTTAACTAGAATAGCTATTGTCGCTGAACATTTATTTAACGTAAAACAAAATATGCTTGATCTATTCAACTTCTACCGCAACCTATTGTTAATTATTATAAATTTTTAATTAAAGCTTAGGTCTAAATATATAAAACGCGGTCATACTTTATTGAGCCAATGTCCAAGCTAAGCATGTTAAGCTAGGCCAACAGCAAATCAGCAAGTATCTAACATTCTTGCTATTAACCATGAGCAATTACCATGCATTTTTCTCAGGTGATGCAGCAGTTTGGCGCCAACAAGCCAGATAGCATTATTATTAATGTGCCAGCGGAGTGGGGCCAGGGCCGTGCCGTTTTTGGTGGTATGGCGGCGGCGCTGGCCATGGCCCACTTGCTACCGGTTATTCCGGATAACATGCCACTTCGTTCCGTTTCGGTTTCTTTTGTCGGGCCTTTAAATACCGGCGAGGCTAACGTTACGCGGCGCATTTTGCGCCAGGGCAAATCGGTTATTCAGGCGCAGGTAGAAATTAGCCAAGATAATCAGGTGGCGTTAGTTCTGCTGGCAAGCTTCGGCGCGGCGCGCCCCTCCGCCCATCAGCTTAATGCCGACACCGCACCACAGTGGCAGACTAACGAAACCCAAACGCTGCCCAAACAAGGGCCGGTACCCGAATTTACCACCCACTTTGACTACCGCATTTCCCATGGTCAACTGCCTTTTAGCAGCAGCGCATTACGCGAATTAGGTGGTGATATCCGACTAGCTGGCGATGAAAGTACTCAGGCTGGCATATTAGAGCTACTGGCACTGGTCGATGCCTGGCCACCCGTTAGTCTCACTTTGCTTAATAAACCGGCTCCTGCCAGTTCACTCACCTGGACCATTGAATTTATTGCTCATGATTTACCCTTTCAAACCAGTGAATGGTGGCGCTACCTGGCTGAAATTGAATATGGTGCCGATGGCTATCATCATATTGCCGCCAAATTATGGCAACCCGATGGCAAACTGGCCGCCATCAGCCGCCAGACGGTAACCGTATTTGCCTAGGAAAATAGTAAGCTTAACTGCGACTTACATGATTATGTTGAAATTGTCTGCCTGTATCATTATCCGCTGCAGCTAACATTACACTCTGGCGCCATTGTTACCGGTATAGCCTACACTACCTGCTATAACGACAACCGGCAGGAGTGCTTGGTAATTCAACATAAAGAGAGCAAGCAACAGGTTGTGCTGGACGACATTGCCCTGCTGCAAGTAACGGTAGCAAACCCGCATGTGCAGCAGATGCGGTTTAAATAACTTATAAGAGCCCGATTAACGCTTTCGCCCCGGCTTAATCATTAACATTTGGATCTGCCTCCTAACGTTCTTGACCCTCAACGCTCTTTCTAGCGGTTCTTAAAGTGTTGCTGACGGTAATAACAAAAGCCTAATGAACCTTTACGTAAATAGTTTAATTTTAAGCTGTCCGTAATATTAAATTTCACTTTCAGTGTTAATGCGATAGAAATAAATTATTTAATTTCGCTACAAGTATATTGAATAAGTTAATTTCCAGCGCTACTCTACGTATCGCATTCAATTCAGTATTTGTAATACGCCTACTCATTGCAGCACAGTGATTGAATAGCTTCAGGATAAAAAACTAACAATACATAAGGATGATTTCATGATTAAAAAGCTTATTCTTGCCGCAACTTTGCTGACATCAGTCGTTTTAACTGGCTGCGCCAGCGTGCCTATGGCAAGCCCGGAAATGGATACTCAGGCAAAACAATTTACTACTGTTCCAGACAAAGCGAAAATTTACATCTATCGTGATGAAAATATGGGTGCTGCGGTAAAAATGCCTGTTTTGCTAAATGGCATGTCTGTTGGTGATACTGTAGCAAAGTCTTATATTTTGCGCGAAGTAGAACCAGGTGAGCACACTATTTTATCCAAAACTGAAAATGACGCTGAGTTAACCCTGACAGCAAGCGCCGGCAATAACTACTATGTGTGGCAAGAAGTAAAAATGGGTACCTTTGCTGCACGCTCAAAGCTACATCTGGTTGACGAAGCTAAGGGCCAGAAGTCTGTAAAAGCATGCAAATTGGTTAAATAAAAGCGACTGTAAAGCAATAACAATCAAAACTGAAAAGCTGCATTTACCTTCAAATTGATAATAAAACAAAGGCTACATTTACGACCTTTGTTTTATCTAACTACCAGGAAACTTTAAGCAACCAGCTTCATTTTGAAGCTGCCTCTAATAATGAGTGAGAGAGTGAGTGAGATGCATGAGGCACTAGGTACCTCATACATCTAATTTCAACGCTATCATTTCACGTTAATTTTACGTGTTCACCTTACATGGTGTAATTAACACCCAAAAAGAATGTTCTTCCTCTGGGGCCAACAGGCCACGCTTGTTGTGTAACAAACGGCGACTCATCAGCGACGTTATTGATACCACCAAATATCACGATATCATCGCTGAATGTATAGCTTGCATTAATATCGTGGATTACTGTACTACCAAAGAAACCATTACCCGGTTTACCATATAACGGCGCATTGCCGTTAATGCCCAGCGAGCTTTCGACAGTGCCATAGGCTTGACGGCTCTGATAGGTGGTCTGCCAAGCAACGTTGACATCGCCACGTGTCCAACTTAACTCAAGATTGCCCGAGGTTTTCGGAACCTGAATTTCTTCCAGAACTACGTTCACATCGTTCGGGTCGAGTGGATTGAAAAAGCGATTAAGCGATTCTTGTCGTGTACCAACTACAGTGATACCAAAATCATTCTCTGCAACACTAAATTGATAATTAAAAGAAAAATCAATACCGTCGGCTTCAACACGTGCGAAATTCGAATCACCGGTAGTAAGGTCATTTAAACCACCATCAGCGCGTCGCGAGAATTGGTCACAGAAGCCTAGTGCAGGGAAGTTTTCTGAATCATAGCAACCGTTGAGGATTTCTGCTGCGCCAACAGCCGCAATCGCATCTTTAATTTTCACATCCCAATAATCTAGCGTGACAGTAAGTCCTTCAATAAATGTCGGTCTAAATACTGCACCCAAAGTTATTGTCTCAGCCGTTTCAACATCTAGATCCGGATTACCGCCTTCAGTACCTGAGAAGCGAGCAGTCAGAGGGTTGAGCCAGATATAATTGCCGTTAGCATCAAGAATATCTTCGGTCGGCACACCTAAGGCTTGCAAAGCTGCCACACAGTTTGCTTGTCTGAATGACGTGCCTGCAGCAATGTTATTAGGATCACACGGATCTGTATTCAAGTTAATCGTGATTGGGAGTTGCGGATCGAATAGTTCAGTAATGTTTGGTGCTCTTACTGCTTCCGAAATAGTACCGCGAATGTTTAAGCTCTGTACTGGGCTATACGAAAAACCCAATTTCCAAGTTGTTGCTTGACCTAGAGTTGAGTAGTCGGCGACTCTGACTGCACCATCAACCGTAAACTCATAGGCATATCGACGATCGAAAAATATCGGTAATCTGACTTCAAGGAACGCATCGATAACATCGTATTTACCGGCGGTATTAAACTGTTTGACGTTGTCTATACCAGTGAGAAAGTTTAACCACGGCGATACATCGCTCACTAATGCCCCAGGGGTAAATGAAGTACCTTGCGGTAAAATGCCTAGCTCTAGCGGATCCAGACGGTTGTCACTGGATTCTTCGCGATATTCAAGGCCGGTTGCATAACCAATCGCACCATCAAGGAAACTTTCAAACACTTCAAATTGGCCGACACCGGTAACTGAAATCACCGTTTGTTCAATCGTTAGTTGGTCTTGCTTGCGCGCAGTAATAAAGTCTTTCGCTGCTTGACTGATTGCACCCGCACCAAATGGATTTAATGGCGCACACTGACCATCGCCGGGTGTAAAGGTATAGTAGCGATCACTGAAGAAGTTACCGTCTGCATAGTTCACATTAAAGGCAAAATAGTCAATCTCGTAGGCGGCATTCGGGTCGAGGTCAGAACGACAAACGGCTGCGCCATTTGGCCCCATGACAGCGTCCATCGAAGCAAAAACCCTGTCCGTCATTTGGTCTGAGTAATCGGTGGTGTTTTTAAACCGACCGTGGTTAACCACAAATTCCAGTGAGTGATCTACATGATAGTACCATTCCAGCCCCGCAACAAAGCGCGTGGTTTCGCGTGTATAATTAGTTTCATCATCATCCCAGGTATAAGCATCCTGGGTAAGCAGTAACCCACCGGTTTGGTCAACAACCGGTTGTAATTGAGCGGGTATAAACGGGTTATCTGCTTGAATGAATAGGGTATCGTAGTATGAGTCATATTCGGCATAGAATGCGGTTTCAGCTTTAACGTATTTAGCTTCAAAAAACGTGTTAAGGTCATCAGTTAGCTGATAGTTACCATTCAGGTTAACCACGACCTTGTCTGTGGTTGGCATCAAGGTATCATTATCGAAGTTAAATTTTGCGCCATCGCCACCGCTGCTTAATAAACCGTCATAGATTGGACCATCTTGATTGACCCGAATACTGCCATCGGGGTTAGTCAACCAACAACCTGCCAGGAAGCTGGCTCTGCCACCTTGTGATTCTTGGCAGTCAGGAATGCCGTTATTATTGATATCGACATAGAGTTCATTTCTACCACCAAAGGTCGGTGCAATCGAACCGTCATTTGATGATAGCCAGTAGCGCACGTCAGTTGCTAAGATACGTTGTGGGCTGTTGGGGTCATTTTCATCGTAATCTGGATTTGGTACTACGGCACCTAAACCGTTATTGCGCGACCAGCTGCGGTCACCATGCAAAAGCTCTTCTTCTTTCTCAAGCGAAAGGGTTAATACAATATTGCCCTTATCATCATTAAAATTCTGACCAAATGCGCCGTCGAACGCGAAAGAGGAGCCACCGGCTTCTTCAGGTACCGCACCAACGACATTTAACTGAACACCTTCAAAATCATCTTTAAGAATAAAGTTGACTACGCCAGTTACCGCGTCTGCGCCATAAACCGCTGAAGCACCACCGGTAGTGACTTCCACACGTTCTACAAGCGCTCTGGGAATAGTACCGACATCAACCGCTGAGGTACCGCGGAAACCGGCTACATGACGACGACCATTGACCAAGGTTAGCGTCCGTGCGCTACCTAAGCCACGTAAATTTAGGGCGTTTGCACCTGTGTCAGTATTCTCTGCGGTAGTTGACGATATGAGTGCCGGGATGTCGTTAACAATGTCCGCCAAGTTCAGCTCACCAGAGCGGGCAATATCTTTACTGTCGAGAGATTGCATGGGTACTGAAGACATCACATTCGGGTCAGATGGAATGCGAGAACCGGTAATGTTGATAACTTCAACCGCCTTCTCTTTATCTGCTTGGGTTTCTTGGGCGTACGCGATACCAGCCGTTGTCATCCCCAAGGTAGTTGCAATACATAGCGATATCGCTGAGCGCGCAAAGCGGGGTGGCTTTAAGTGTTTATTCATGTGCTGCTCCTGAATTCCGAAGAAAATTGTCTGCTTATTCTTATTTTTGTTTAAACGATTATTCAAATGCTCAATGCTACTAAGCATGTTTAAGCATGTTCTATGCCACCAGCGTCAATCGTTGAGCAGAACAGATTAAAGCCACAAATCATCAGTTCAATAACACAGACCATCACCATATCAGTGCAATTAAACGCTCAAAAATAGTGCAAAAAGTCTTTCGCCAAGACAATCTGCTTTGCTATTTAAAATTAATTTAATGTTTAATGGTAAATATTTGATTCGATGCAATGGCGCTGAGTATTACAGGGTCAGGGGTGATTAATGCTTGTTGTCCGCGCCTGTGCCATCTTTGTGAACAATATCAATTAAATCAGCTAGTTGATCTTCCACTTTGCGCCACGCGCCAATGCCCTGGCGGTTTAGCGGCTTACGCACTTGCTCGCTACTTGCTGTATGAATATTTCTTTTTATTTTGTGAAAAGATAAGCATTGTTGCTCAAAAGGCAGACCAATTTTGGCTAACAATTTACGTATTTCGGTCTCGGGATCATTTATCAGGGATTCATATTCGAGCTTGTAAACCTTTGAAGGTATTGCATTGTCCCAGTGATCCATGAGCTTAACGTAAGAATTGTAGGCTGCACCAATGTGACTGAGGTTATAACTAAAATCTACGCCTGAATGAAAGTATTGCTTGTAAAGACTAAAACCACAATCCAATGGATTACGTCGAACGTCTATCACAATTGCATGGGGCAAAATCTTATGGATAAACCCGACTAATCGAAAGTTAAAGGGTTGCTTATCGATGAAAAACGAAGCGCTGCCAGTTCGGAACAGTGCACTGTCCTCTAAGTAAGCGTTACCTAATTGGGACAATTCTTCCGGACTCAGTTTGTCCAACGCGTGGGGTAAAGGTAAGCCATAGCGCTGCATACACAGGGTTTGTGCTCGGCTCTCTATAATCGGCAAGGTCGGTTGCTCCAACGTTGCTTCGATAGCACTATGACTAGCCAGAATTTGTTCCACCAATGTAGAGCCTGAGCGCGGCAAGCCAACAATGAAGATAGGAGTAATACGCTTTGCTACGCTATCTGCTTGTACGATCAAATTCTTTGCTGTGTAGGTATTGGTCCGCGTATTAAATTCGTTTTCTAACAGGCTTGGTTCATAGTATCCAGACACGCCCAAAGCATTGGCTTGATGGTAATACGACATCATTTGTGTCGGACTCGACTGTCCTTCACTTGCTTTCGCTAAAGCGAAGGCTGCGATACAACGCTTTCGCTTATCGAGATGCGTTGCAGTGACTATTTTGTTAATGTCTGCGCGCTCTATATCGGAAAATCCATAGTCTTTCATATCAGCCAAAGCCCACCATGCATCGGCATTGAGTGGGTCGGCGACAAGGCTGGCTTTTAACGCTGCGATCGATTCAGTTTTGTTGCCGATGATACGCAAAGCTTGGCCTTTGATGAGATCAATCTGACTTGCGCGTTGCGCGCTTTGGCCAACATAACGGCGAGCGCGTTCGCACGCGTCGAGCAAGTTGTCATACTGACCGTATTTAAGTAAGAGTCCAATTAAAGTCCACAGTGATTGAAACGTTTCATCTAAAACAACTAGCATGTTTGCCGCTTGTATTGCTTTACTAAAGTATCCGGCCGACGCATAGCTATTGATTAGCATATTTTGCAAGGTTAGATCTGCAGGATTAAAACTGATCGCACTTTCCAGCAAAGAAACACTGCGTTCGGGGTCATTTTGTTTAGTCGCAATGTGCGCCAGTGTGCAAATCGCTCTGGGGTGCGCAGGATACTTGGCTAGCATCGTATTGGCAATTTGCGTTGCCTCACTGAAGGCTAGCCGCTGTACCAAATGTTGAATTTGTTGAAAGCTTTGTATTAGCGGGTCGATACTCTGAGCATGAACACTGGCTTGCACGGCTTGTTTTAAATCGCCAACTTCAAACAAACATTTACTCAGCAGTGACCAGGCTTGATATGAATCAGGTTGTTCGCTTATCAAAGCTCTTAGCGTGACTA
>NZ_JBFJPY010000073.1:0-17263 GCF_041616895.1 Arsukibacterium sp. | reverse complement strand
TTGCTCTCTTTTGTGGTGTTATATTTATTTTTACGCCATTTAACCACCACCCTGGTGGTTGTGTTATCGGTACCAAGCGCCATTGTGATTGCGCTGGGCGCCATGTACTTTATGGGTTACAGCCTGAATATTCTCAGCATGATGGGGCTGATGCTGGCCATCGGGATGCTGGTCGATAACGCAGTGGTGGTTACCGAAAGTATTTTCCGGGAGCGGGCCGCCGGTGGTGACGTGCGGGCGGCTACCGAACGTGGGGTACGCCGGGTAAGCCTGGCGGTGCTGGCGGGTACCGCGACCACCGCAATTGTGTTCTTGCCCAATATTATTGGCCAGAAAATGCAGCTGACCATCTTTTTAGAGCATGTGGCCATCGCCATTTGTTTATGCTTAGCCATCTCGCTGGTCATGGCATTAAGTTTAATCCCGCTACTGACCACCAAATTAACGGTATTACCGGTTACTGATACAAAAAGTAGCAAGCTTGATCGCCTGTATAAACGCAGCCTGCAACGGGTAATGGACTGGCCGAAATTGTCTACGTTAGCGGCATTGCTGGTGTTGGCCAGTATTGCTGTGCCATTAGGCTCTATAGGCTCAGACGATGGCGATAATGGCGACAATGGCCGGTTGTTTATTAACTATCAAATTCAGGGCAATTACAGCCTGGAAGAAGTACAGGCTGAAGTGACTCAGATGGAGGCTTACCTGTATAGCCGCCAGGACGAGCTCCATATTGAATCGGTTTACAGTTACTATACGGCGGGCTATGCCATGTCGACCGTGTTGTTAAAAGAAAAACCGCCGCTAAGCCTGGAGCAGTTAAAAGATAAAATCCGCAGTAACTGGCCGCCATTAGTGCGGGCAAGACCAATATTTGGCTGGGGCGGTGGCGGCGGTATGCAGCTACATTTGCTGGGTAATTCTACCGACGTGCTGATGGAATTGTCTGAGATGTTAGTTCCTATGCTTCAGGCATTACCCAGCCTGGAGGATGTCACCTCAGCGCTTAGTGATGATCAGCAGGAAGTGCAAATAATTCTGAACCACCAGCAGCTTGAACGCTATGGCATTAGCGCACAGCAGGTTGCTCAGAACGTATCACTCGCCTTACGTGGCATTAATTTACGTACCTTTCGAAGCCCCGAGCAGGGCGAATTGCAGCTGCGGCTGATTTATGATGAAAAAATCAGCCACTCGCTGGCTGAATTACAGCAACTGCCGGTAACCGAAGCGGACGGCGTAGCCATTACCCTGGCGCAGTTGGCTGAGCTTAGAACAGTGCCAAGGTTGTCGACTATAAGCCGCTTCGATCGCGCCACCGGTATTGCTATTCAGATGAACCCGGCAAAAGATTCCGATATGGATAAAGCCCGGGCAGACATTGAACAGTTAATGCAAAGTGTCGCCCTGCCAGAGGGCTATCGCTGGTCGTTTCGTGGTAGCTTTCAGCGCCAGGATGAAGAGCAGCAGGTGATGATGGTGAACATGTTGCTGGCGGTCGCCATGATCTACATTGTGATGGCAGCGCTGTTTGAATCATTGTTGCTGCCCACGGCGGTGATTGGCTCGCTGCTGTTTTCATTAGTTGGGGTATTCTGGACCTTCCTGCTTACCGGCACTGGCATGGGGGTGATGGGGATGATTGGCATGCTGGTGCTGATGGGCATCGTGGTTAATAATGGCATTGTGCTGGTAGATAGGATTAATCAGGATCGGGAATTATTTCCGCAGCAGGATTTGAAAATCACCATTATTCATGCCTGCGAGGCGCGGTTAAAGCCAATCTTAATGACCGTTTCTACTACCGTGCTGGGTTTGTTACCACTGGCGATGGGCGGCACCCAGATTGGTGGTGGTGGCCCGAGCTATGCACCGATGGCGATTGCCATTATTGGTGGGTTATTATTTTCAACCCTGACCAGTTTGCTATTAGTACCCTTAACTTACTACGGCCTGTTAAAGCTGCGAATCGCCTGCGGTCGACTGGTCGGGCGCAGCAAAAAATTAACCGACAAAGTGCTGTTAGCGGCGAAAACTGAGCATGCACCGCCAGGTTAATTTCGAGTTGCGCAGGGCGGGTAGAGTTCGTACAATACCTGCCGTCCTTAGGGGAGTAATCGGCCTGGTAATGTTAAGCAGTTCGTTATGCAATGCAAAATTATCAGGCGATCTGGTCAACATACTTGTGCCACCTGCACATGGCCTGATCATAATTGATGAGACTTAAGACATAGTGCCGGCCCATAGCGGGAGTCGATGTTATGTCTTTTGTTTTTTGCTACTAAAAGCATCCCGCCGAGAGTTGTAATGGACGCCTTATTTTCTTCCTTCTCTGCTGTTGCTATCGCCGAAATTGGCGATAAAACCCAGCTGTTATCTTTATTTCTCGCGGCGCGGTTTCGAGCCAAAGGCGCTATTATCGCAGGTATTCTGGTTGCTACTTTACTAAATCATGCTGCATCGGCCTGGCTTGGCGTCTGGTTGGCACAGTTTATTGCCCCTGCTGTTGGCCCCTGGTTACTGGGGGGCTCATTTATCGTAGTAGGGCTCTGGTTACTTATTCCTGATAAAGACGACAGTAACGAGACAGGCGTATTGAAATACGGGGCTTTTGCTGCCAGTTGTACTTTATTTTTTCTGGCTGAAATTGGTGACAAAACCCAGATTGCCACCGTTATTCTGGCCGCTACCTTTGAAGAGAGTGTGTGGTTAGTTATCTGGGGCACTACACTCGGTATGCTGGCAGCAAATGTACCGGTGGTATATACCGGTAGCTGGTTACTGCAAAACGTGTCGCTGGACTGGGCCAGGCGGATAGCCTGTGCCGTGTTTATTGTGTTGGGCCTGACAACCATTATTGCTGCCTGAAGCTGTTTTAGGTGACGGTGTATCAGCCTGGGTTCAGCAATGATCCGTTGTTATAGAGCTAACTCTTAAGCTTAATGCGCCTTGGCCTGAGCTGCAGGCTTTGTCGAAACAAGGAAAAACACATGAAATCAACGCCTTTTGGATTACGAATACGCATACTCGGTTTACTGATAATGCTACCGGTTTTAGCGCAGGCCGATACCGTACTAACAGAACAAAATCTGAACCGGCTGGAAGCCGCCTTACCAAAACTGGCAAAAATTCAGCAGGATGATGTCGCTTCACTCCATAACGTCAGGTTACAGCGCCATTGTGACTGGCCGCGCCATGCCACTGAAGTACGGGCGCAGCAACAGGGCAAAAGCTATCTGGCAGAGGTGGATAAAATACTGGCCGAGCATCAGTTAAGCCCGCCATTATTTATCGAGCTGACTGCAAAAGGAAGCTGGCCATTGCTGCAATCCCTGCAGCCAGTGTTGTCGGTTACCCGGCAAACGTTACCTTTTCTGCCGCAAGCCCAGCGCCAGCAAGCTGAGCAACTGCTGGCCCAAACGGATAATATGACCCAGGTAGTAGAGCCTTGTTTAAGCGAGGCGGATACTAGGGCACTGCGTCAGCATCAGCAGCGGTTAATCAGCCTTGCCAGCAAATTACCGGGCAGTTTATTGCCCGCGCAGCCGGGGTTTGCAGTACAAGTTGAATAAGCTGTAAACCAACAAAAGCCTTCAAAGGAGCCGGATGAGCAGCGTAACCATTTTGGTCGATGTACAAAATATTTATTACACCAGCCGCCAGGCTTTTGGAAAAAGCTTTGACTACAATGCATTCTGGGCCGAGGTGACCGCCGGGCGCAACGTCGATAAGGCCATTGCCTATGCCATAGATCGCGGTGATGAAAAGCAGCGCCAGTTTCAGAATATTTTGCGCGCCATCGGCTTTGAAGTGAAACTAAAACCTTTTATTCAGCGAGCCGATGGCTCCGCAAAAGGCGACTGGGATGTTGGGATCACCCTTGATGCCATTGAGTATGGTCAGCACAGCGATGTGCTGGTGCTGGCATCGGGCGATGGTGACTTTGCGCTGCTGGCTGAGCGGTTAATCGGCAAATACCAAACTGAAGTGGAAGTGTACGGTGTACCCAGCCTGACTGCCCAGGCCTTGGTCAATGCCGCGAGCCGGTTTGTGGCTATTGGTCCGCAGTTGTTGTTAGGATAGGTCACAATCCTTTAAGTAATCCGTTCGGTTATAACGATAATTTAAGTTAGGCTATGCTTAAAGCTGGTGACTTAACTGCAGTATTGCTAACGGAGGTATTTTGACACAAGGAATGACCGGTTTATTAGGTGACTGGCCAGAATGGTGCGCGGTGGCCATTGAGATGTTAGGTATTGGCATTATTACGATTATTGCCATTTATTCACTGCTGCACGGCATTATTCGCTTGTTTAAAGGCGACTCACCCCGTTCAATTCAACAGGAAATTCGCCAGCGACTGGGCCGCGCTATCCTGCTGGGGCTGGAGTTCTTAATTGCCGCTGATATTATTCATACCGTGGCGGTAGAGTTAACCTTTTCTACCGTTGGCGTGTTGGCGCTGGTCGTGCTGATCCGGACTTTTCTGAGTTTTACCCTCGAAGTTGAATTAACCGGTAAATGGCCCTGGCAACTGCAGCGCTCAAAAACGGCTGAATAATCAGTCGCCCCATAAACGGTCTGTTACCGAGGCCCGATAAGCTGACGCCAGAAAAGGCCGTGACAGGTTCACGCCAGACAGATCTGGTTTCTACCGTTCTGTTTGGCCTGATAAAGGGCCTTATCGGCGCGCTCAAAACATTTCAGCAAGTTTTCAGCAGTGTTTTGTTCAGCAACGCCAAAGCTACAACTTAGCCTGATATCGCAATGAAAAACATGTGTTGTCAGGGCCAGCGCAATTCGTTGACACAGCGCCTGAGCTTCGGCCGCAGTTGTTTTCGGGCATAAAATAACAAACTCTTCGCCGCCCCAGCGGGTAACCTGATCATGCTCACGCACCTTATCTAACAGGATTTTTGCCAGTTCCTGTAAAATGGCATCACCAACACTATGGCCATGATTGTCATTAATGTCTTTAAAGAAATCGATATCAATGACAATTAAGCTCTGTACACCCTTCGCCTGGGCCGTTCGACGTTGAGCATGCTGCATCGTTTTGTCAAAGTGATTGCGATTAAAGAGTTTGGTCAACGGGTCATGATTGGATAGAAATTCCAATTCAGTTATCGCGGATTCTAATTCATGTTGTGATTGCTCTAAGAGCTGATTTTTTTCCTGTAATTTAAGGTTGAAAGAACGGCTGCGATAATTCCATAACGTCAGTATTAAAATAATGACGATTGCGACTCCGGCAACCTGCCATAACAACTGGTAGTTTATGACGTCAATAACTTCAATCCTGGTCCACTTTTGGTAGATGTCGATATGCTCTTGTTCCGTGATATTCGCCAATGCCTGATTAATTACCGGAATAACAGCCCTGGCACTTATGACAACGCCAAACCTTAGTTCATCCTCCAGCCCAACCCAGCCTGCTACTTTTAAATGGTAAAGTGATTCTTGGCGAATTTGATTGTTTATGGAGTACAACGAACCAATAAATAGATCGGCATCACCGTCGGCAACGGCTTGTAGCCCTGCGGGCTCATTGTCCACTAGCACTAATGGTGTTTCTGGATAATAACGTTTTACATATTCGCTTAACCGGTAGCCTTCGGGCACGGCCAGTGAGCGGGTGCCGATATTTTCAATACTTTGTAAAAAAGGTTGTTCTTTTAAGGAAACCAGCACATTGGGTGAGCGAAAATATACGTCTGAGAAGTGCAGATAAGTTTCGCGTTCTGCCGAACGATTGAGCATTGGCGATAACTGACATTTCCCGTTTTGCAAATACTGCAGGGACTCCAGCCAGGATGTTGTGGGTACCAACTGAAACTGCAAGCCGGTTTTCTGGCTTATTAGACTGACATAATCAGCTGAGATGCCAATATGCTCGCCATCCTGAATAGATTCATATGGCATCCAGTCCGGATCGACACAATAGGTTAGCAACTGCTCTGATGTGGCAGCTTGATCTGCATGCGTGGCAAATGATAATAGGCCAGACCACACTAATAAACAGGCGCTTAGCACTATTTTCTTTAGTGTCTCAACTTTGTTTCTCAACTGACGTTTTGCCATACAACGTTCTTTTTGCGCGACTATTAGAATATTTTTACTGCCATTTATAAAGCCGTTTACTGCGGACACTACCGCGATAGAACCAACTGCCATTAGTTAATAGTAATGTTACTGAATGATAGTAGCGCTATATTGGCTAAAGCGCGAATAGAAGCAACAACCGTAGCGTGACAACTGCGCAGGGGTAAAGTAGCCTTGTTTGATTACACAAACAGACAAAAGTGACGATAAGCGATGCGGATAATACTGGCCTTGATGGCCTTACTGATGTCAGGTTACAGCGCAGGCTCAGATTGCGTTGTGCTGCTGCATGGCCTTGCCCGCACGGCTTCGGCAATGTCAACCATGGAGCAGGCATTAACCGACGCCGGTTACTTTACGGTTAATGTTGATTATCCTTCGCGCCAGCATATTGTTGAAAAACTGGCACCGATGGCAATTGCACCTGCGCTGGCAAAGTGCCGGGCTGAGCACAACCCGACGATTCATTTTGTAACCCACTCAATGGGCGGGATTTTGCTGCGGCAGTATACTCAAGACCATAAAATAGCAGAGTTAGGCAGGGTAGTGATGATGGGTCCGCCGAACCAGGGCAGTCAGGTGGTTGATAATTTAAAAGATGTCCCGGGTTTTGAAGCGTTTAACGGCCCGGCCGGTATGCAGCTTGGCACAGGTGAGCAGGATTTACCCAAACAATTAGGTCCGGTTACCTTTGAGTTAGGTATTATTGCCGGCACCAGCTCAATCAACCTGCTGTTATCAAACTACCTGCCAAACCCCGATGATGGCAAAGTATCGCTGGAAAACACTAAAGTAGCCGGAATGTGCGCGCTGGTCAGCGTAAACGTATCACACCCTTTCCTGATGAAAAGACAAAAGGTCATTAACCAGGTTTTACACTTTTTGCAGTACGGTAAATTTAGCGGCGAGAGTGCCGAACACTATAACTGCCAGGCACAATTAACATCGAGTTGAGCGATAGCGAGACCAAACTAAAACTGTGGATAGTCCGACGTTTTTTGCACTAGGCTAGTTGCTTGTTGCGTGCTGCCACGCCTGACTCAACGATATTGCTTACCGTTTGTCAGAAAACTAAACCGTTTGTCTGTAGTTTCTGTAAAACTGTAATAAATGTTTTGTAAGGTGGTGGTTGGTTTTTCTATAGCGTTACGCATGGTTGAAAAACAGGCTTTTCAACTTTATCGCAAGTTCGTCTTATCATAAAAGGTGAGTACCTAATGGAAACTGCTGTTATTGAAAGACGCCAGTCGACTAGGGAAATGCAACCGTTCTGGGATGAACTCAATCTGGCGCAAAAATTTTCGGTGGCCGAACTGCAACGTTTTGGTTATGAACTATCTTTCGTTCGCCATGCTACTTCAGGCAGTCTGGCAGTGTTAAGAGCCGGTAATAAGTTTGCCGCTATCAATCACGAAGGGGTGATTGATACCGCACCTGTCATCACCATACGTCATTAAACACGCAATGGCCGTTCAATGGTTACTTGGTTTTGTTTAGTAATGCTTTGAGGTCGGCAAACGGGTTATGGGTGGCTGCTGCTACTTTTTGCTCTGAAGTACCGCCATACATGACAAACTCGTGGAACTTATTGTGCTCGTTGTCGTGACAATAAATGCACAATAGTTCCCAGTTGCTACCATCGCTCGGGTTATTACTGTGGTTGTGATCGACATGATGTACGGTCAGTTCGCGCAAATTAGAATGGACAAATTCACGCGCGCAGCGGCCACATACCCAGGGGTACATTTTTAACGCTTTATCACGATAGCCCTGTTCCTGCTGCTGATAAGCCTGGGCGCCACTATTGTTTTTACTCATTTTATCCTGCTTTAATTCTGGTTGTTATGCTGTTTAGCTCTGCCGGTAATCTTTTACTATGCTGCCATACAGGCCCATTTCTGCTTCATGGCCAGGTTCACGCCAGCTTTCCAGTAATGCTGCCTTATACCAGGCCTGCATTGCCGGTAACTGAAGCAGCAGCTGAACATAGGCCATGGCATTGTTGCCTAATTTTAAACCAAAGCTTTGCACCCGAAATGCTACTGGCGCAAAAAAGGCATCAACGGCAGTAAAAGCGGTTCCTGTCAGGAAAGGCCCGCCAAACTGATTTAACCCCTGTTGCCATAACTCGTCAAGCCTGGCCAGCTCTTTTGCCAGCGCCGCCGGTGGATTATGCAGTTGTACCCGGGCACCACAGTTCATTGTGCATACATTACGCAATGTTTTAAAGCCCGCATGCATTTCGCTGGCGGCACATCGGGCATAATTCCGAGCCAGGGGGTCTGCCGGCCAGACGCCGACATGGCGCTCTGCCAGGTACTCAACTATCGCTAAGGATTCCCACACCACAGTATCGCCATCATGCAGGCAGGGTACGGTGGCCGTTGGCGAAAACTGCCGGAAATTGTCATAGTTATCCACCTGAAAGTGCTGCAGTTTTTCGTCAAAAGGAATGCTTAGTTGTTGCATCAGCAACCAGGGGCGAAGCGACCACGATGAGTAGTTTTTATTGGCGATAAACAATTGATACACAGGCACCTCCATGGCTTTAATAACTAAAGATTACGCTGGTTGTGCTATTGCTTCAAGCGCGCAACATAACCTTTATTCCTTTAAAAACGTTACAGTCATCCCAAGGTCTGTTCGGTGGCTATACTTTGAGTTTAATAAAAGGACTGAGTTATGAAACAGGCACTTATTATTGGCGCCAGCGGCCAAATCGGCAAAATGGCGACGACGTTATTGCTTGAGGCTAAGCAGCACGTCAAAGCGCTAGTGCGCGATAAAAATAAATTAAGTGAAATAACTAACCCTGGATTAAGTATCACCGAGCAAGATCTTGAGGGGGCATTCAGTGACGCTTTTGCTGGCTGCGATCAGGTGATCTTTGTTGCGGGCTCTGGCGGCGATACTGGCGCCGATAAAACCCTGCTTATTGATTTATGGGCAGCGGCAAAAGCGGTGCAGTACGCCAAGGCGCATCAGGTAAAACATTTTATTATGATTAGCTCGATTGGAGCCGATGACCCTGAAGCGGTTAGCGGTGATATGAAGCCCTACATTGTTGCTAAGCATCTGGCTGATAAACACCTTATTGACAGTGGCGTACCTTATACTATTATTCGGCCCGGCAGACTGACTGACGATACCGCTTCACTGAAAATCTCAACAGTCAGGCCCGAGGATGAAAACAAACTTAAAATCAGTCGGGAGAACGTGGCCAACGTGCTATTGCATGTTGTAACCAAAGCAGAGCCAAACAACCAAATTTTTGAGATATTTGACGGTGAGCAGCCGATTGAAACTGCGCTGAGTTAATTGTTGGCTGTTGTAAAACTCCCGCCGCTACAATAAAAATATTAAATAGCGTCTTGCGCTAATCGATTACATCTGTAATATTAATTGTATTACAGGTGTAATCGAAGGTGGATTATGTTAGAGGTTAGCAACGCGGAACTAAGTGTGATGCAGGTATTGTGGCAGCGCCAGCCACTCAGCGCGAATGAGGTGGTGGTAGCGCTGGGTGGTGCAAAAGACTGGCACGAAAAAACAGTTAAAACTCTGCTTAACCGCCTTGTCAGCAAAGGTGCTTTGGGGTTTGAGAAGGATGGCCGGGCATATTTGTATTATCCGCTGATTGCCGAGAAGGATTATCAGCGCCAGCAAAGCCGTAGTTTTGTCGAACGCCTGTTTGCCGGCAGGGTAGCGCCGCTGGTTGCCGGCTTTGCCAGTCAGAAAAAGCTAAATGCCGATGATGTGCAGCAGTTGAAGCAACTGATAACAGAGTGGGAGCAGGAGCAGCATCATGATTGATTTTTTGCTGCAGTTAACGCTGCCTGTATCACTGTTATTAATACTGTTAATTGCAACACAACAGCTGCTGCTAAAACGACTCGGCGCGGCTACCATGTATGCACTTTGGGCCACAGTACCGTTGCTATTGTTAATCAGTATGCTGTTATCTCACGTGGCACTGCCAGTAGATACCCTACTTGTTAAGCGCTACCAGGTTAGCTTGCAGCAGGCATCAATAGTTGTACAGGGAGCAAACTGGTTGCTTTGGTTTTGGCTGGCCGGCATAAGCCTGTGTCTGAGTTTCTTACTACTGAGCTTCCTTAACAACCGTGCGTTGCTTAAGCGGGCCAAACCGCTGCAACTGACATCAGTTCCAATTAAATGCTGGCTTGCTGACAATGACGCAGGGCCTTTTATCACTGGTTTTATGACGCCTTGCATTCTATTGCCACAGGACTTTTTTACCCGCTTCAGTAGCGTTCAACAGCAGCTTATTTTGCAACACGAGCAAACCCATTGGCGCCGTGGCGATCTGCATCTGAATTATCTTGCCCTTATTGTTGTTAGCGTGTTCTGGTTTAACCCGTTGGTCTGGTTGGGTTACCGGCAGTATCGCCAGGCGCAGGAATTAGCCTGTGATGCGCTGGTAATAAGAGATGCAGGCAAGGAAGAAAAAATTGCTTATGGTTATGCTTTACTAAGCAGTACTCAGCAGGCTCCACAATACTGGTGTCCGCTTATTCATTACTATGGAGATTTTAATACTATGAAACAACGCATTATGCATTTGAAAAATCAAAAGGGGCTTAGCAAAGCTGCAGTAGCGGCGGTTATGGCATTGGTTGTTGCTTTCACTCTGTTGATTCAGCAACCGGTTCTGGCGGGTAGCAACAAAGTGCAGCAATTGGTACCGGTTAAGCGCATCGAGCCACGTTACCCGATCCAGGCCGCCGAGCAGGGTATTTCAGGCTTTGTGGTACTGAAGTTTGATGTCACTGCAAAGGGAGACGTCACTAATGCCCAGGTGATTAAGTCAGAACCCAGCCAGGTATTTGATAAGGAATCTTTACGGGCATTGCAGCAATGGCAGTACAACGCCACCGGCGAGGCACATAAAGATCTGATGGTTCAGCTGGATTTTGAACTTGACGTGATAGAACCCGGTATCGAACGCATCAGTGTTACGCCACCGGCACCACCAAAAGGCTAACGCTAAGTTGGCAAAAGTGGAATAAAGCAGCGTGAGTTTGCCGGCAGCGCCTTTTAACGGCGCTGCTTTATTGCATTTGTATGGGAGTATTAAGTTTGCTTGTGCTGGTTTTGGCTATTGTACTTTCTGGCAATCGCCAGCCCAATCAAACAAAGCGGCAACAGCAAGTTGAATGCACCACCGGAATATCCCGCAGAACGTACAATTTGGATGTCATCCGGACGCTGCTTCAGGCGCACTGTAAAACTATTCAGTTCGCTTTCCAGATTAACAATCATCTCGTCGCTGGCTTCTACAAAGCCTTGCAGGCTGTCATGGCGTAATTTTTCCTGCAGGTTTACCATGGTGGAACTGCCTTTTATCTGGCTGGTGCCCGGTGCCCGAAACAGCAATTTTCTGCTCTCTATGGCGTAAACGGCAGTATCCATTAAAGTATTACTATCATTTTTCTGACCATTGACTAAATAGGCACCAACCAGGGTTAAATAACTGAGTGACAATTTACTGTCATCGGTAAATTGCACCTGATCATAGGACACCAGAGCGATAACATCGATGCCAAACATTGCCTTTAGTTGGTCCAGGTTAGCAAAGCTGCCGCCGCTACTAAGATAAGCGGACGGAATGATCTCAATATGTTCAACAAAAGACTGCTGGCTAAAGTGAGTGGCAATGTTGTGCAGTATTGCCATTTTATGGTTCTCTGTCAGGGTATTTGCCTGAACCTCTACCCAGGGCATGGCATTGCTGCTGCGGCTGTTGTGGTTTGCTGGTACAAAGGCAATACCCATTCGCAGCGGTAAAGTCAGTTTTGGGACACTGGTAGTTACCTGTGGTGCGGCAGAGTCAGGATACAAGTAACTGACCACACTACTGCGACTGCCGGTCTGCTGGGTAGCGCAAGCGCTAAGGGTCAGGGTAATAACACACAGTAAAACTATTCGGCCATAGATAAACATGCTGCACATCCTTAGTTAAGTGATTAGACGCCGCCAGCATAGGTTCACCTGGTAAAAAATAGTACCTTATTGCTTAAAGTAGCGTATAAATAGGCTTTTAGTATCGCTATGTAATACTTTGAGGCGCTATGTCACAAATCGATTTAATGCTGGATTGCTTGAAGAAAGCCCTGAAACAGCGGGGGATCAGTTATGCCCGGGTGGCGACACATTTGCAGCTAACGGAGGCCAGCGTCAAGCGGATGTTTTCGCTGAGGCAATTCAGCGTGCAGCGGATAGAGCAAGTGTGTCAGCTAATTCAAATTGATTTGGTAGATTTGTTACAGTTAATGACAGAGCAACAGCAGCGAACAGACCGGCTAAGTTTCGAGCAGGAGCAGCAGCTAACACAGGATCTGACATTACTGCTAATAGCCGTATCGGTGCTTAATCGCTGGAGCATGCAGGATATTCTGAATTGGTATAAAATTTCTGAACATGAATGTATTCAGAAGCTTGCGAAGTTGGATCGGCTTAAGTTGATAGAACTGCTGCCAGGCAATAAAATTCGCCTGCGCGTATCTGCTAATTTTGGCTGGTTGGAGAATGGGCCTATTCAGCGCTTTTTTCAGCAAAAAATTGCTCACGAGTTTTTCAACGCAAGCTTTAATAGTAAGGCCGAAAGCTTACTGGTACTTAATGGCATGCTTTCAGAGCAGGCGAATGCTGAGTTTCAAAAAAAGTTGAAGCGTTTGGCCAATGATTTTAACGAATTAAACCGGCAGGATGAAAAATTACCTTTAGCTCAGCGCAATGGGGTGAGCGTGGTACTGGCGTTACGCGACTGGCGTTTTGGTTTGTTTAAACCGCTGTTAAAATCTGATAAAACGTAGCGTTAACAAAAGATGCCAAAGCTTAGCTTTGGTAAATAATCATTATAATTACCCTTTTAGCAGTATTCTGTTGATACGCAATATAGGAAAAACGATGCTTGCCAGATTAGTGTTTCTCGCCCTGCTGTTAGTGGGTAGTTATTTGCTACTTTCGGCATTAGCCGGCGTATCGCGTTCATCGCCACAGGTGCTGGAGCAGCGGGCAGAGCAAGCTCTGGCGCAGCAATTGTGTAAAACACCGATACTATGGCGGATTGGTCAACTTGATCCCGCCTTTGCGTTAACGGCAGAGCAAGCCGAACAGGCTGCGCATAATGCTGCAGCGCAGTGGAATCGCGCGTTTGAGCAGGAACTGTTTCGCCATGACAGCATTGATGGCTTTCCAATTAATTTTCAATATGATGAACGTCAGCAGAATATGCTGCAGCAAGCGTTGCTGGAACGAAACCTGGCACGATACGACACTAACATCGATCAGCGCGCCGCGACGCTGAATCTACAACGCGAGCAGCTGCAGCAGCGACAGCGTGAATTTGAGCAGCAAAACCAAAAGCTGGCGGCAGATATTGCTGCATTTCAGCAGCAGGCCACAAATGCCAGAGAGCAGGACATAGCAGGGTTGCAGCAACAACAGCAGCGGTTACAACAGCGCCAGCAACAACTGCAGCAACAGGCAGAGCGTTTAAACGAGCAGCAGGCCCAGCTGCAGCGTGAAAACCAATACCTGAATGAAACGGTGGCCGATCGTAATGCACTATTGGCAGATCAGCAGCCGCTGCGGGTATCTGAAGTGGGTTTAATGGAGGTGACCAACACGCAGCGGCGAATGACCATCTTTGCGTATAGCACGATGGCAGCGCTGCAGCTGACAATTGCACACGAATTTGGTCATGCCCTTGGCCTTGGTCATACCGACAGTGTTAATTCGGTAATGCATTTTGCGCTGAATTCGCAGCAACGAAACCTGACAGCGGAAGATATTGCTGCGCTAAAGCTGCAGTGCGGCTTTTAATACGACGTGGAAAAATGTTGTGCAGGCTAATTTATACCATAAGGCGCCAAATAACGTTTAATTTCGCCAGTTTGATACAGATTGATGACGAAGGGATCAATAATATCCATTAATTGTTGCGCGATTTCCGGGTGCTTCGGGCTGTACGCCACGACATGTTGTCCTCCTACCGACAGCGTACCGGCGCTGATAACAGAAAAAACCTTGTCTGTTGGGGTTTCCCGATTAAAACGGGCCAATTCATATTGAATAAAGGCCTTGTCATCTAGTATGGCGTCTATTCTTTTGCTGAAAAGTAGCATCAGTAATCGCTTATAAGCGTGTTCACCGCCGATAAACATCACTTTACTATTTTCAGTATTTTTCTGTTGGGTTAAGTAGTCATCAAACGCTTTATCAGCATAGGTGTAGCCATCAATAACCCCAATGACGATGTCGCTCCAGCTGGCGGGCGAGCTGTATCTCCAGTCAGAATCGTGTCTGACAAAAAACTGATTATTGCCAAGCCGGAGTATTGAGTTGCCGGTAATAAGATCAGGGGCGTCTGCTTTATAAATGTCGGGTAATGCATGGGCTTCGCCGCTGCGCACCAAACTTAATGCTCTTTTATAGGGCACGATAGTAAAATTCATCGTATGATTTTTGGTTGCCAGCGCATCCCGCAGAATGTCGATAACAAAGCCCTCTTTCCCTTCAATTGCCGGATCACAAATAAAAGGGCAAAACGTGGAGTCAACAAACTCAAATTCATCAGAAAAAGTAAACTCGCTAAAAAATAACAAAATCGCAGTGATTAGCGCCGGGGTTCTCAACATTTAACCTCTCTCCCTGTATTACAGAGTTAATGTTAGTTGGCGAATAAAATCTGGCAAGCTGCTGGGTAAACTGTTTGCATTTCCAAACACCCTAAGGGTAAGTAATCTTTTGACATCGTAACCGCCTTCCGAAATCTTAACCTACATCTGATTTAGGCCAGTCGATACTTTGGCATCGCTAATAGAGCATTTTTACGTTAAGCGGGTATAATATTGCGTCGATGCACATCAAAATAGGAACAAATATGAAAGCAATAAGCCTGATTGTCGTGGCCGCAGTGTTACTTTTATCCGGTTGCGCACCGGAAGTGGGATCAAAAAAATGGTGTGAACAGTTAGCTGAAAAACCAAAAGGTGACTGGAGCGCCAATGAAGCAAAAGACTATGCTAAACACTGCATATTTCGCTCTGAAGAATAAACGGGTATTAACACGCTGGTATAGGGTAAAGCCCATACCGGCGGAAAGGCGGCTTTAACCTTAGTAATGAGTCGCGTACTGAAATGCCTAATACAGTACGTTATCGGCTGGCTGCGTTAGCTAGGCTTTAGCTTTCGCGGCAAGAAAAGCCTGTATCAGGTCGTTGTCAGTAATTGTACAAGTGGGCTTAACACCCACTGTAAAATATGTTTAGTTGTATGCACCGCTGGCATAATGTAACTCATAGCTGTGGCTGTAAATCTCCAGAATATTACCGAATGGGTCTTCCATATAAATCATCCGGTAGGGTTTTTCGCCCGGGTAGTAATAGCGGGGTGCTTTCATGCGCTTTTTGCCGCCGGCGGCAACAATGCGTTCAGCAAGCCCTTCAACATCAGGGTCTTGCACGCAAAAGTGGAACACGCCGGTTTTCCAATATTCAAAGTTATCTTCTGGGTTTTGCTGGTTTTTAAACTGAAATAGCTCAACACCAATCCTGTCGCCGGTAGACATATGGGCAATGCGAAAACGCTCCCAGCCGGCTCCGAATACGTCCGTACACATTTCTCCAATAGGTGAGCTGTCTTCAACGACATCTGTTGGCGGCATAATTAAATACCAACCTAGTACTTCGGTATAAAATTTTACAGCGGCTTCTAAATCAGGTACCGAAATACCAATATGCGAAAAGGTTCTTGGGTAGGTCTTTGCATTATCTGTCATGGTTCAACTCCTGCGTGGGTAATAGGTTGCTATGGTAGCTGGACAGGTATTTAATAAAAAATTATGATTGTTTATTAAATTGATAACGTGAACTTATTGATGCTGAATCCGTTGTGGTTGCAAACCTTTGTGAGTCTGGTTGAAACCGGTAGTTTTACCCGAACTGCACAATTACGTTTTATGACGCAGCCAGGAGTAAGCCAGCACTTAAAAAAACTGGAGCAAGCTTGTGACGCCGAACTGCTGGTGCGTTTGGGAAAAGGGGTCGAGCTTACCGAGCAGGGGCGCAAGGTATATCAATACGCACTGGCGTTGCCGCAACACGAAGATAAACTGCTCGATAGTCTGAAGTTTGACTCACTATATGAGGGGCGCTGCAGCATTGCCTGCTCAGGCGCTTTAGCGCAGCGCATTTACCCAGCAGTATTATTGCTGCAATCGCAGCACCCTGGCCTCTGTATTGAGCTTGAAGTTGCACCGCAAAGCAGTATTTTACAAGGCATAGCGCAATCCAATATCGAGCTGGCTATTTGCACCAGGCGTGATGATAACGACAATTTCAGTTATCAAAGCTGTGGCAGCGAACCGCTGGGCCTGATGTTGCCAGCAGATCGCGCTGCTAATGTTAGCAGTGCTGATATTGTAACCACGCTGCAATCACTTGGCTTAATACAGCATCCGGATGCGCTGCATTACCTGAACCTGTATTTCAGCCATTGTGGTGATGACGCCCTGGCCTCATGCAATCCAGAAATATTTAAGCGCTCAGGGCGGATTAATCAGTTATCGCAAATTTTACTGCCGGTGAGTTTAGGGCTGGGTTTTACGGTATTGCCAAGCAGTACTTTGCAGCAGTTTAACGACGCAGCAAAAGTGGCGATGTACCAGGCACCCAAGCAGGTGGTTGAGCCGTTATACTTTGTGCAATCGCGTCATCGGCAGTTAGCCGCGCGTTACGAAACGCTAAAAACAGCGATTTTGGCACGGTTAAGTAGCCCCATCAGCTA
This sequence comes from Arsukibacterium sp., assembly GCF_041616895.1. Lineage (GTDB taxonomy): Bacteria > Pseudomonadota > Gammaproteobacteria > Enterobacterales > Alteromonadaceae > Alishewanella. The sequence goes on along the minus strand of NZ_JBFJPY010000073.1, from coordinate 349 downwards.
GCTTCCCGGCATCCGTATTGTTGCGTTCATAGTTTTTAAAGTAAGCAGAGCCTTGACCAGATTAAATTTTTAGCTAAATGTAGCCGCATTATTTTTATTCAAACCAATCCGGTAAGAACTTTACACCATGAAAATCCGCACTGCCCGGCTAGAAATGACGCCGCTTACAAAAGACGACTGGCCGTTGTTTCAAACGCTACACAATACTGAGCAAGTAATAGCGCAGTGTTTTGACCCACTACCCGACACCGTGCTGCAGCAGAAATTTCAGCAGCGTTTAGTACCGTGGCATAAAGGGGCTGATCATTGGCAATGTTTGGTGATACGACAACATGATACCGGCGAGGCG
>NZ_JBFJPY010000072.1:0-17311 GCF_041616895.1 Arsukibacterium sp. | reverse complement strand
GGCACACTGCAGCGCCTATTATAGTCAACTATTGTTATTTTGCTGCCTATGGCCATGGCATAAAAATATTGTTGATTTCTGGATTGCCTAAATCAACCCACATCCATTAAGTGCAACTTAACCCCTTTTTCAACTTCAACTAACAATATTGCCCGGCTACCCAGCCGCTGGCCCAGGCCCACTGAAAGTTATAACCACCCAGCCAGCCGGTGACATCGACCACTTCACCGATAAAGTACAGACCGGGTTGCTGTTTGGCTTCCATGGTTTTGGAGGATAAATAATCGGTATCTACGCCACCAATGGTCACTTCTGCTGTGCGGTAACCTTCGGTGCCATTGGGTTTAAACAGATAACCATGCAGGCTGTCGGCGATTTGTTTAATGCTTTTATTATTAAGTGCTTTTAACGGCTGATTAGTAAAAACCTGCAGCTCCAGCAGCTTTTCAACTAAGCGTTTCGGTAATAGTTTAGCCAACGCGGTTTTGACCTCCTGCTCCGGATGCGCTTGCTGCTGCGCCGCCAGAAATTCGCCAATGTCAGTTTGGGGCGACATATTCACAATGACCGGATCGCCGGGTTGCCAATAACTGGAAATTTGCAATATTGCCGGCCCGCTTAAGCCGCGGTGGGTAAATAATATATCCTCGGGGAATAACGTGCCATTCGCTTCGGCTGTTACTGGCAGCGATACACCACTTATTTCCTCAAATATTGCTTTGTCACTCGGTTGCCAGGTTAACGGCACCAGCGCAGCGCGCAGTGGCAGCACTTTTAAACCAAACTGCTCGGCCAGCTGAAAACCAAAGGCAGTAGCGCCTAAATTGGGCAAACTTAAGCCACCACTGGCAATCACCAGGCTTTGGCACTGCCTGCTTAGTTCTGCGGTAGTAACCGTGTACGTATTCTCAGCAAAACTGACGGCAGATATATTTTGTTGCAGGGCAATTTGCACATTGGCCGCTTTGGCCTCGCTAAGCAACATTTCAACAATATCCTTGGCAGAATCATCACAAAATAGCTGACCGAGGGTTTTCTCGTGATAGGGGATAGCATGTTTTTGTACCAGAGCAATAAAATCCCACTGGGTGTAGCGACTTAATGCCGATTTACAAAAATGCTTATTTTGCGACAGAAAGTTTTCCGGGCTGGTATACATATTGGTGAAATTGCAACGACCACCGCCTGACATCAGAATCTTACGGCCTACCCGTTTACCGTTATCCAGCACTAGGACACTGCGGCCGCGCTTGCCGGCCTCAATAGCACACATCAGGCCTGCTGCACCGGCACCTACTACTATTACATCCCACTGCTGCATGCTTTACTGCCTGTTTGCTGAAAAGAGGCTATTGTCGGTGACTGTTACGCCAGATGCAATTAGTCGTATCTCAATCTCCATAAATTTTGTGATAGCTTTTATCCTAAACCCAGATTTATTCGATTTTATGCTAACTAATATTAATTGGTTATAACGAAGATCTCTCCGTTTTCATGCACATTTGACCTGTCCAGCCTGTACTGTCTGACTTATTGCTTTTTATACCAATTCAAAAAAAACTATTTCAGGAACGCAATTTCAGTCACGTTCAAAAATTTAGCCGTTGTCACCATTTCACGGATTTACACTTAGTTACACTTTGGTTAATAGTAACTTTGATGCTATCGCGAGTTTGCGCTTTGCGATCATCACCTCCAGGAAACTAATAACAAAGACAAACAATAAGAGTGTATTCATGTATAAACCAAAATTTAAAATCAGTAAGCTTGCGTTGCTGTGTATACCCGCCAGTGTACTTATGTCACCAGCCTTGATGGCTGATACGGACCAGGCCCGTCCATTTGCCAGCGCCAACCCAAATATCGCCCTCGTTAACGCTGGCGACAATCAAAAAGATTCAAAACGTTATATTGTCAGATATAAACAAGAAAGTATGGAGCAGGCAGGCCCGGGGATGTACTCAACTAACGCCAATGCGCGTCGGCTTTACAACCTTGAACGAAAATCTGAAAAGCTGGCGCAGCGCGGCGGCAAAGTTAAGATGATGCTAGCTGCCCAATCAGCCATAGCAGTTGAACTGAGTTCAGCCGCCCTGATTGAATTGCAGGCAGATAGTACTGTTGAACTGGTTGAGGAAGACTACAAACGTCACCTGCTAGCACAACAGATCCCCTATGGCTATACCATGGTTCAGGCAAATCAGGTTAGTGACCAGTTCGCCTCTAACCAGAAAGTCTGTGTTATTGACTCAGGTTTGGATCTACCTCATGAAGATTTCTTAACCGGTAACATTACTGGTACCAACGATGCAGGCACCGGTAACTGGTTTGATAATGGCGGGCCGCATGGTACTCATGTTGCAGGTACGATTGCCGCATTGAATAACAGCACCGGCATGGTCGGCGTAATGCCGAACGGCAACGTCAAGCTGCATATCGTTAAAGTATTTAACGAAGCGGGTTGGGGCTACAGCTCTACCCTGGCTAATGCAGTAAATACCTGTGTTTCTAATGGCTCTACTGTTATTAACATGAGTTTAGGTGGTGGTGGTGCTAACACCACTGAAAGCAACGCGATGCAAGCAGCTTTTGATCAGGGCGTATTACTGATTGCTGCTGCGGGTAACGATGGCAATACGGTGATGTCGTACCCAGCGTCCTACAACTCGGTTATTTCAGTTGCCGCTATCGATAAAAACAAAGTATTAGCTGATTTCTCACAGCGCAATACCCAGGTAGAGCTGGCAGCGCCTGGCGTTGATATCCGTTCTACTTACCCTGAAGGAACGGGTCTTGAAGCTATTCTGAGCGTTGGCAGCACTAACTATGAAAGCTCGCCAATGACCAACTCCAGCGATGGCAGTGCTAATGCGCCTTTAGCAAATTGTGGCCTGGGTGACACCACCTGTGCCAGCGTAGCCAACAAGATCTGTCTGATTGAGCGTGGCAGTGTTAGTTTTGTCCAAAAAGTACAGTCTTGTGAAAATGGCGGCGGTTTAGCTGCAATCATTTATAACAACACCACTGGCGATTTTGGTGGCACCCTGGGTGATAACCCTGGCACTACCATTCCAGCCCTTGCCGTAACCCAAGCAGTAGGCCAGGCATTACTGGGCCGGTTAGGTCAAACTACATTCGTCAGCTCTGGCGCCAGCAACTATGGCCTGATGAGCGGCACCTCAATGGCATCGCCGCATGTTGCCGGTGTGGCTGCACTGGTATGGAGTCACTTCCCGCAATGTACCAATGCCCAAATCCGTAATGTATTAGCCGTTACTGCTGAAGATCTTGGTACGGCGGGTCGCGATAATTCGTATGGATTTGGTCTGGTGCGGGCGAAAGCGGCATATGACTATATCAACCAGCAAGGCTGTGACGGTTCGGGTACTGGCGGCGGCTCAAATCCACCACCAGCGGCTGGCAACGAGCTGGAAAAAGCGGTTGCTAAAACCAACCTGACCGGTGCGACTGGCTCTGCGACTTACTTTACTATTACCGTGCCAGCTGGTGCCACCAACCTGAGCTTTACCATGGCAGGCGGTAGTGGTGATGCTGATTTATATGTTCGCTTTGGTAATCAGCCAACCATGTCAAGCTACGACTGTCGCCCTTATAAAGGTGGCAATGCCGAGAGCTGCAGCTTTGCCACGCCTCAGGCTGGTGTTTACCATGTCATGATCAGCGGTTACAGTGCTTATGCAGGTGTGTCGCTGGTAGCTGACTATACTGCACCAGCAGGTGGCGGTAGTACTGGCGGTGGCGGTACCTTAGAGAACCTGAGCGCGACCAGAGGTAACTGGTTACACTACACCATTACCGTTCCTGCTGGGATGGGTTCATTAACGGCTACCAGCTCAGGCGGTACCGGTGATGCTGACTTATATGTGCGTCGTGGCAGCCAGCCAACCACCACAACTTATGACTGTCGCCCTTATAAAACGGGTAACAATGAAAGTTGCAGCTTTAGTAATCCGCAAGCGGCTGTCTATCATATCAGCCTGCGCGCTTACAGCAGCTTTACAGGTCTGAAACTGGTTGTTGAATATAAGCCTTAAATAACGCTTTGTGATTAAATAATGGCGCCATATGGCGCCATTATTTTTTACTGAAAATCAACTTTAAAGGCATATGTTATAACTTAAAACTATAACGCATTCTGAAACGAAATCGCTACAACCCGCATCTTTCGTGCCCCGTCTGAGCAAAAAAACGCCATTAAACAATCAAATATCCCTTTTTCAGAGAAGACTAACCATTCTGCAAGGCGCAGCCCAAATTTATCTGTATTTTGCCTATATACAAATTCTTACAATTTTATTAAAACAGTTGCGATGTTGCTGTGGGGTAACGGCATGTTTTCATCAAACCCAGGGATGCCATTAAAAACAATAATTATGAGTTCACTATGAAATTCCATACCTTTAAATTTAGCCGCCTTGCTTTATTGTGTTTACCGGTAGCACTTTGCAGTAACCTGCAAGCTGAAGAGCCGATTGATTATAATGATGGCCCGGCAACCCGCTTTATTATCAAATATGTTGAAACTGACAAAGACACTGAACAATTACCTAAAACCCTTCGTGAGCAACGCCGGGCGGAGAAGCTGAAAAGAAAAGCAGAGCGCTTCAGTAATAGCGCCGGCGAGCGAGTCAATTTTGTCAGAGAGACAGCGTTGGAACGCCATGCAATATATGGCGCCAACAGAAAACTTTCTAAAAGTGAAACTGCTGCCATGATCGAGCAAATGGCCGCTGATGATGAAGTAGAATTTGTCGAAGAAGACGTACTGATGCAAACGGCTTTTACCCCAAACGATACCAGCTACTCCAGCCAATGGCATTACTCTGAAACGACTGGCGGCTTACGGGCGCCTGCTGCGTGGGATAAAGCAACCGGTCAGGGCGTTGTTGTTGCGGTGCTGGATACTGGCTACCGGCCACATATTGATTTAAATGCCAACCTACTACCTGGTTACGACATGATTTCAGATGCCTTCATTGGTAATGATGGCAACGGTCGGGACAGCGATGCGCGCGATAACGGCGACTGGACCAATGCAGGCGAATGCGGTAATGGCCAACCCACTTCTTTCAGAGCGTCAAGCTGGCATGGTACCCATGTTGCCGGCACTATTGCAGCCGTTACCAATAATAACCGCGGCGTAGCAGGTGTTGCCTACAATGCTAAGGTCGTTCCGGTAAGAGTATTGGGTAAATGTGGTGGTTATACCTCAGATATTGCTGATGGCATAATCTGGGCTGCAGGCGGAACGGTTTCCGGTGTGCCGGCCAATGCCAACCCGGCAAAGGTAATTAATATGAGTTTAGGCGGCAGCGGTGCCTGCAGTGCCACCACTCAAAATGCAATTAATCAGGCACGAGGTCTGGGCGCTGTTGTAGTCATTGCCGCAGGTAACAGCAATGACAATTCAACTAACTATAACCCGGGGAATTGTAGCGGCGTAGTAAACGTTGCCGCAACTAATCGGCAAGGTGGCCGTGCCAGTTACTCAAACTATGGTACCAACATTGATGTGGCAGCTCCCGGCGGCCAAATGACCTCAGCAAACGATCCAAATGGTGTACTGTCAACTTACAATACAGGTAGCACAACGCCAGGTGCTGACAGTTATGGTTACAGCCAGGGTACTTCTATGGCCGCACCTCATGTCGCGGGTGTTGCGGCACTGATTAAGCAGGTTAAGCCCTCTGCCACACCAGATGAAATTGAAACTATCCTGAAAACGTCCAGCCGCAGTTTTCCGGCAGCGTGTAGCGGTTGTGGCACCGGCATTGTTGATGCTAATGCCGCAGTAACCGCAGCGATGCCCGCTGCAGGTGGCGGTGGCACTGCTACTAATTTATCTGCCACCACCAACAATTGGCTGCATTACACGATAACCGTACCAACGGGCATGAAAACCCTGACTGCGGCGATCTCCGGCGGCACGGGTGATGCTGATTTGTTTGTACGTCGCGGTGCCAGACCAACCACAACGACTTTTGATTGTCGCCCGTATTTGCAGGGCAACAATGAAAACTGCAGTTTTAGCAATCCCGCAGCGGATACCTGGCATGTCAGCATCCGCGCGTACAGTAGCTTCAGTGGTGTCACTCTGGTTGTAGAATACCAACCTTAATCGATTCATTATTAAGCAGAAGTAACAAGGGCGCCAATAGGCGCCCTTGTTTTATTATAGCTATGTAGCTTATCAATTTGACCAGCCGGACTCTTTCAGGGGTTTAACAAGCGATGCAATTGTGCTTTTGCCAGCGGTTCATTCTGGGCAGCGGCTAATTGATAATAATCGCGAGCTTTAATTAAATCCCGGCCAACACCTCGGCCATTTTCATACATCCAGCCCAGATTATATTGCGCCGTAGCATAACCTTGCTCCGCAGCCTGGCTGAATAACTCAACTGCTTTTTTATCGTCTGCTTTAACCAGCCGGCCATTTTTATAAAACATGCCAAGTGCGGTTAACGCCCGTGGCACTTTAGCATCCAGCGAGCGCTGATACAGTGCTAGCGCGCGTGCCTCGTCCTGTGGTACACCGTAGCCTTTTTCATACAGCCAGCCAAGATGAGCCAGGGCCCGGCTATGCTGCTGGTCAGCGGCCAGCTGGTACCAGTAAACGGCTTGCTGATCATTTTGTTTAACACCCCGGCCAGTTTCAAACCGCAGCCCCATATTAAACTGCGCATCGGCATCGCCGCTTTCTGCAACTTTTTGATACCAGTACACGGCCTGCTGCTCATTCTGAACGACCCCGCGGCCATTAGCATACATAAAGCCCAGATTGTACATGGCAAACACTTCACCCTGTGCAGCTGCCTGCTCATACCAGCTAACCGCAGCGGCATCATCCTGCGCCGTGCCGGTGCCGTTAGCAAGACGTAGCGCTGCGTTATACTGGGCTACTGCTAACCCTTGCTGTGCAGCCGCCTCAAACCATTTAAAGGCTTGCTGTTCGTCTACCGCTACCCCAGTGCCGTTAGCAAAGCTTAACCCCAACTGAAACTGCGCGTTTGCTGAGCCCTGGCTTGCCGCCAGTTCAAATAATTCAACAGCACGGCGTAAATCTTCCGGGCGGCCACCGCTTTGTTGTAACAACAAGCCAAGATAATAACTAGCGTCACCGTCTTGCTGGGCTGCCGCCAGCTCCAGCCATTCTCTGGCCCGGTTGGTGTTGGCTCGCACCCCACGACCCTGCAGGTAGCTGGCACCTACTTCGCGCTGGGCTGCCGCCAAACCTTGTTCCGCCGCTTTTGAAAATAATTTGAAGGCCGTATCATCGTTTTTACTTACGCCATTGCCATCCCGATACAATAAGCCAAGCTGATACGCCGCGCGGGTATGATTTTGCGCCGATGCCAGCTGCAGCCATCGCGCCGCCTGACTCATATCAACCGTGGTTCCACGACCATCACTGTAGCGGTTAGCCACAATAAACTGGGCATCAACATCACCCTGAGCCGCTGCCTTTTCAAACCAGTTCAGGGCGGCACTTTCATCCTGCTTAACACCACGGCCATTGGCATACATGTACCCCAGATTATACTGGGCCAGCAAATAGTCCTGCTGTGCAGCCTGACGATACCAGTACACTGCCTGCACATCATCTTTGCCCACACCACGACCATTGGCAAATAGGGTAGCAAGGTGATATTGCGCGGCTGCCATGCCCTGCTCGGCAGCCGCGACAAACCAGTTGGCCGCTTCGGTATAATCTACCGCAACACCAAGGCCATTGGCATAAAGCGCGGCGAGGTTAAATTGAGCATCAAGGTTGCCGGCCTGAGCCAGCGGCAACCACTGCGCCAGCGCCTCACTATAATTTTCACGATTAAAGGCGCGCATGCCGGTGTCAAAGTTGGCTGAACCAACATCAACCGAACTGACATTGGTGGTGGCCACCGGCGTATTAGTGATGGTTTTATCCGCGCTGCGCTCAGCCACAACATTGTCGTTGCTTTGTTGCTGATTTCTCACTTGAGCGCCTGCCAGCGCTGCGGCAGGGTTGCTGGTACCAAGCTGGATTTCAGCAGCGTTACTCACTGCTGCCTGCTGCGGTGGTGGCGAGACCATTGCTGCCGCGGATTGCTCAGCTCTAAGCTGGTTAGCAGCGCGCTCAATATCACGCTTTGCTGCAGTAACTTCTGCAAAGTCAGTGCTGTTAGAAGCGGCTTGCTCCAGCCAGTACGACGCCTGCAGCGGGTCTTGCTCTACGCCCTGCCCCAGTGAATAGGCTTTAGCCAACTCAAATTGCGCCGACTTTACCCCTTCCATAGCCAGATTTTGCCAAAGCTCTACTGCTCTGGCATACCTGCCATCATCAAACGCTGTTTTCGCTTCCGTCATTATTTCGGAATTATCTGCTGCTGCCACCAAACTGACTGCGAGCAATGCTGTTGTTATTATATTTAGCCGCATAGATGCCCCTCCGCTGCCATAGTTATACCAAAGTTCAACTAAGACACCAACAGCTTAATCCATTATATAAGCGTTAAATAATGGTAAAACCAATGACAAAAACTGCGACAAAGCGCTATTTATGCGGGTTTAACGGCTTTTTCTGTTGCTGATAACCATTAATAACATTTTGCCACGCAAGCTCCTGCCAGTGAAAAGGCTGCAGTTTTTTCTGCTCTTTATGCAAGGATCGCAGTAACCGTTGCAGATTTTGTTGCTGCCAGTCGCCCGGGAGCCGGCGCCGGCATTTATCAAAATCAATTAGCCAGACCTTACCGTGGTTATCAAGCAAAATATTCCGGCAGTTTAGATCGGTATGGTCTACCCCGGCCTGATGCAGGCGAGCGATAGCGCTGCCAACCGCCTGCCATTCGCTGTCAGTAAGCGCGCGGTCATTATGTAATATGGTCGCCAGATCGCGGGCGTCACGTATCCGCTCTATCAGTAAGTCAGCCTGGTAGCTCACGCCAGTTTGCCGATAGCGGGCCGCAACCGGTTTGGGTACTGCTAACCCTTGCTGGCGCATCCATTGCAGCAAGCTGAACTCCTGCATCGCACGGCTGTATATTGCACTTTGGTAGAAGAACCGGTCTTTGTTAATTTTGCCTGCCAGGCCACCGCGATAATAATGCCGCAGTACCAGCTGATGCTGCGCGCCCTGGTGACTATGGCTGATAAACCAGGCGGTGTTGCGCCCGGCAGAACTGCCGGTTACCGCCTGCTGTTGCTGCCACCAGAGAGGGTCAAACTGCGCAGCGCTGACCTTGTCGAACAGATCGGTGCGAAACCAATATAATTCGTTGCCGGCAGTCTGGCGCTGCACGTTGCTAAGGCTATCGCCACACAGGCCGGCGATGGCCATACTGCTGCGCTTTACTGCGCCTTGCTGTGACTGGAAAAACTGATGGGCCCGCTTGCCCTGCTGCTGGCGCACAGCGGTATCGGCCAGCAGCAGAGTGGCATTGGCAGCTAGTTGTTCAGCATGTTGAACTATGCTGACGGCGTGGCGTTGGGCCAGCTGGTTATAAGCATCGGCAAAATTAAAATAATGCGGCCCGGTTTGTACCGCTTTCCCAAAACATATTGCCTCTAACGGGTTGTGGCCGCCCCGTTTAATTAAACTGCCGCCAATAAATACCAGGCTGGCTTGCTGGTACCAGGCCAGCAGCTCACCCATGCTATCAATCAGTGCCACATCGGTTCCAGCTGTTGGCACACCGCCGGCGCTGCGCCGCCATAACTGCAGCCTGGCCTGAATAGCCAGGGTGGCCACCTTATTAAAACGCTCAGGGTGGCGCGGCACCAGTACCAGCAATAAATTATTAAACTGTTTTTTCAGCTGGGGGTATAAGGATATCAGCTGTTCATCTTCGCCTTCGTGGGTGCTGCCCGCCACCCAAACCAGCCGATCAGTTAATGCGGGTGCCAGCTGGCTGCTGTTCGCCGCAAGATTGTCCGGTAAGCGCATCTCAAATTTTAAGTTGCCAGTAACCTGAACGTTACTGTGACCTAATGCCTTAAAACGACGGGCACTGGTGTTATCCTGTGCCAATAATAAGCTTACCTGCTGCAACGTCGGGAGGGTAAGCCAGGCAAAGCGTCGATACCCCCTGGCGGAACGCGCTGATAACCGGGCGTTAACTAATACAGTTGGGATCAGTGCTTGGTGGCATTGCGCCAGTAAATTAGGCCACAACTCCGTCTCTAGAATAACCACAAGCTGCGGCTGTAAGCGCTTAATAAACCGGGCTACGGCGCCCGGATAATCGAAGGGTAAATAACAGTGCTGAACGGATTCACCCAGCCGGCTTATGATAATGGCGCTACCGGTAGGGGTGGTGCAGGTAACCGTTACCCTCTGGTTTGGATACTGCTGTTGCAGCTGTTTAATTAACGGTAGCGCAGCAATAACCTCGCCAACCGATACCGCATGCACCACAATACCGCCGGCCTGAATTTTGGCAGAAAGCCAACCAAAGCGCTCGGCCAGCCGCTGGCGATAGCGTACATCGCGCACTGAACGCCAAAGCAGATAGCCCAGCAATGGCAGCAAACCAAGATACAATAACAACTGGTAAGCACAGCGGCTTAACGCCTTGGTCATAATAACTTCCTGTGTAAACGTATATATCGCCCGTGCAGGCTAAAGCCGCTATGATGCCAAATATCAGCCAGCTACACCAAAAGAATCTGTTTTGGCCCGACCTTTAATGCTAAACTTTTGCCTTTGTAGCCGGTTTTAACCCGCTAAACGTAACGCCGGAGTCGTGCATGACCGCAGCCAAACCAGAAAATAACCTGCCAGAAAAAGCCAGCGCATTGGATAACTTTAAAGAACTGTTATTGCGCTTTGCCGCCTCTGGCTACTTTCCGGCCACCGCCTTTATTAAAAACCAACCGGTTAAAACCGATTTGCCTGTAGTGCACGACAACATAAAGCTGGAAATTGTCACCCACTGCTGGAACTACGCCCGCTTTTTTGTCTATCAGTTAAGTTCCTTGGTAAAGTATCCGCCAACCGGCATGCAGCTTCGCTTTACTGTATTTTATTCTGAAGAAGACCAGGCAACTGCTAAGCTGCTTCAACATTTTCAAACGCTGTCAGTACCTAATGTTGAGTGGAACTTCCAGCCACTTGCCACGCCTTTGTTACTGCGACGGGCCATTGGCCGCAATCGCGCGGCAAAAGAGACTAAAGCCGACTGGGTCTGGTTTGCTGATTGCGATATGGTGTTTCATGAAAACTGCCTGGATACCCTGGAGCAGCTGCTAAAAGGCCGGCAGGAAATTCTGTTGTTCCCCGATACGTTATTGGTCACCCCGCTGTTGACTGAAGCCGATCCAATGATCTCGGCTGGCAAAGACAAAACTGAATTGCTGGAAGTAGACAAAACTAAATTTAAACCGCGTAAATTTGACCGGGCCACTGGCGCTATTCAGATCATTCATGGCGAAGTGGCGCGCAATTGCGGTTATTGTGACGATTTAGCGGTATACCAGAAACCGAAACACCACTGGACCAAAACCTATGAAGACCGGGCGGTGCGCTGGCTACTGGGTACTCAGGGTGTGCCGATAGCCCTGCCCAACTTATTGCTTATTCGCCATGCTGAAAAAGGCCGCTACAAAGAAGACAGTAAAGTATCGGTGATCCGCAAAACGATTCGCCGGATTAAATCGGCACTGATTAATAAGTAAAACCAGATAGATGCGGATAAAATACTAGTTTGTCCGCTCAGCTCATCTCTGGAAGACCGTATTCTCGAACCATATTGGTGATTTGAAAGTCATTGCCACTATCTGGTTGCTTGTTAATTTGCCAAAGCGTCACTGCCTTACTGTTTTTCCAGACAATCAGCTTTTTATTGCTACCCGTCCGATGAATAGCGCAATTGTTAAGTGTCGCCATCCAATAAAGCCAGATGTCGTCGCCATGGGGAGATAAACGGCTAAACTTAGCGACATCAGTTACATCTTGGTGCAGTGCCCCCGGAGGAAACAACGCACCGGCGCCACTGGTAAAAAACAACCGATTATCCGGGCCCCGATGCTCGGTTTTAGCCTGCCAGAATCGGTAAGGTTGCAGATTACTCAGTTCGTCCAGTGTTATGTAGTGCGCCCTCAAACAAACAATTTCCCGCTCCCCGCCTTGATAGCCAGCCAACAATTCCGCCAACCAATCGTTTCGATAATAGATATCGTCGTCAGCAGTGACGTGGTAGGCCTCTGGGAACTGCAATAATGCCGGTATCAATTTTTTGTACGACTTAATATCCTGCTCTACCAACTTTATTGTTAACCCTTGCTGTTCCAGTGCTAATACTTCTGCCGGTAACAGTTGATAATCTGGCTGATAGAGCCACAACACCACTTTGTCAGCTACAACATGTTGCAGAAGCAACGATTTCAAGGTCAGATGCAAGGTATTAAATCTTGGTGGATATGAAGTCAGGTTGACTATCAGCTGTCCCGCCAGCTTGTGACTTTGCTGGTTTAACGTTGCCCGCTTGGCCCATTGCTTTGCCAATACCGACTCGGCAGTATATTGCAGTGGGATGCCGCCCAATGATTTAAACTTACGCTGCACGTGACGCTTCAACGCCGATAAAACTGACATACTAAAATCTCTTCAAGCAGCGTAATCAGTGACTATAAGCAACTGATCACGCTTACACATACTAAAGCGCAGCCAGCATCACTTCGGCTTTGCTGACTTCAAAGGTTTTCGGCGCTTCTACATTTAATTGAGTTACTACGCCATTTTCGACCAGCATGGCATAGCGTTGCGAGCGCACGCCGCCAAAATCACCGGTTTCCATGGTCAGGCCAATGGCTTTATGAAATGCCGCGCCGCCATCGGCTAAAAAAACAATTTCTTCCGCGTTCTGGCTTTTACCCCAGGCACTCATGACAAAGGCATCGTTTACTGCAGTGCAGATAATGGTATCAACGCCTTTGGCTTTGATTTGATCGGCCAGGGTAATATAACCAGGCAAATGTGCCGCTGAACAGGTTGGGGTAAAGGCACCCGGCACCGCAAACATCAGTACCTTTTTATTTGCAAAAATCTGACTGGTGGTCGGATTCATTACGCCTTCTTTGGTCAGTTGTGAAAAACTGACTTCTGGTAATTTGTCGCCGGTTTTAATCATAAGTATTTCCCCTGAGTTTGCTTATTAAAATGCATTATTGTCGTGCTGTGCTAAATCGCGGCTTTAACATACACATCGAAACGATTATTTTTTCCACTGATTGACATGGTCGGCGGCTGACTTGCCAAAAAATCCGCATAGCCTGGTCGTTTCACCACCACTCGCTTTTCGGCCAGTTCAAGCGCCGGCGCCAGCAGACTATCGGCATCTTCATCACTGCCCACCACATCATGAAACGCCCGCATTTCCTTTTTTACCTGAGCGGACTTCTCTCTGGGAGGAAACATTGGATCTAAGAACACTACGTCGGTTTGCTTTTTTTGGCTCAGCGCGTTTTGTGCTGGACAGTGCAGCAGCTCCATCCGCGATGCGGTATCAGACAGTGTCGGTTCTCCGGCAGCCCGTCGCAAACCATCGGCCAGCAGCGCCGCCACAGCCGGGTTACGCTCAACCAGCGTAACTCTGGCTCCCAGACTGGCCAGGACAAAGGCATCACGGCCAAGGCCTGCGGTCGCATCCAGTACCCGTAAATCACGTTTTTTGTTCAGGCCAACGGCTTTGGCTATCGCTTCCGTTTTGCCACCGCCATGCTGGCGCCGGTAACTGCTGGCGCCACTGGCAAAATCGACCAGGATCGCACCTTGCTTTGGTAAGCGGCTGTTTAGCAACACCAGGGCACCTTGTTGCATGCTCAGGTACCAGCCATCTGGCTCTGTGGTGACACACAAGCCAAATTGCTGTTGAAGTTGCTGGCTATAATCGGTGCCTAAATCCGCACTTTTCAGCAGCGAAATGGCAGGCATCAGCGCTGCATCCCGGCATGGTTTTCACCACAGCTTAGCGCCACTATCTGGCTGATTTCCTGCAAACTTAATCCTGATTGTTGTTGCCACAGGTTAAATTGCTGCTGAATTTGTTTTAAGCTGCGCTGACTGTTAATTCCACCGTCAAATACGCCATAAGCACGCAAGTAGCCTTCAATATCCTGAGTCAGTAAAAAGGTATCTTTGCCCATGGCACGCAAAGCGTAAGGCCCGGTATTACCGCCAAGCCGGGCGCCGTGTTTTTTTAAATAGGCCCACAGTCCAACAATGTTGTCGCTGGGCCAGTCGGCTATAAAACTGGCAAAGCTGGGGTGGTGCTGCTGCACATCGTAGATCATCAGGGCATTATCGCGAATGGTAAAAACCTTATTTAGATTTCGGATGATTCGCGGATCAGCCGCTTTTTGTTCCAGCATTTCATCACTGAGCAACAGGATTTTTTCAACATTAAAATCAAAGAATATCTCACAAAAACCCGGCCATTTCTGCCGGACTACCCGCCAGACAAAACCGGATTGAAATACTTTTTTAGACAGCTCAGCCAGCCACAGATCATCGCTTACCGTCACCAGTTTAGCCGGCGCCAGCGGCTGGCTAATTAATGCCTGTAACGCCGCTTTACCGCCTTTGCGCTCGCAAGCACGCCGGTAAATTGCTGCAAAATCTTCTACTGTGCCTGTCATACTACCCTTGTTGGTTGCTACTGCTTAGTAACTGCTATTTTTTACCAGTTTGCACTGGCCGCCAGATAACTCGACTGCTGGCTTCGGTACTACGGCGCAGTCAGACATTCGGCCCAGCCGCATATTTTCAGCTTGAGCCGCCGCATTATAAGCGGCTATTTTTCTCAGTATTTCGGCTTCATTGCCGCCTTTAGTAGAGTATGCGATATATTCGGCTGGCCCACCGCAGGGCTTATGGCCAAACCCGGCTATCCGGCACTGGTTATTATCATCGGCACTGGCATCGCCAATGGCACTAAGGGCCTGACGTCGCAGGGCATCAACGTCCTGATCTGCTGTTAATGTCATTTGTTTTTCCTTGGCTTTTACCGCGGCTATCGGTTCTTGCTGCGGATCGATGGCTTCCACTAATGGCTCAGGCGCCAATTGCTCGCTATTTGCCGCCTGACCTTGCTGACAGCCACTGATACCCAGCATTAATGCCACTAGCACGAATTGATATTTCATAGGTCCCCTCCCTTTTCGATTCATCCTGACAGAGCGAAACTGAATAAGCAATTAATTACCTGTTAACAACTTAGCCTGCTATGCCCATGTGTCGCAGGAAAGCTTCGTTAGAAGGTTCACGACCACGGAAACCTTTAAATAACTCCATCGGCTCGGCGCTGCCTCCCCGCTCTAACACCCATTGCAGAAAGTCCTGACCGGTCTGGGGGTTAAATACACCTTCTGCTTCAAACCGGCTGAACGCGTCTGATGACAGTACTTCAGCCCATAAATAGCTGTAATAGCCCGCACCATAACCGCCGGCAAATATGTGGCCGAAACCATGCTGAAACCGGTTAAAGCGCGGTGGCACGATGACCGATACCTGGCTGCGAACCTCGTCCAGTAACTGTTGGACACCGTTGCCATCAGTATTAGGGGCCGAGCCGTGGTATTCACTGTGTAAGCGCATGTCAAATAACGCGAACTCCAGTTGCCGCACGATAAACAAGGCCGATTGAAAGTTCTTCGCGGCCAGCATTTTCCTTAACATTTCATCAGGTAATGGTTCACCGGTTTGATAATGGCCAGCGATAATGGCCAGCGCTTCTGGTGCCCAGCACCAGTTCTCCAGAAATTGGCTGGGTAATTCCACCGCATCCCAGGCCACGCCATTAATGCCAGCAACCGCAGCCGCATCAACCTTAGTCAGCATATGATGTAAGCCATGGCCAAACTCATGGAATAAAGTCACCACTTCATCGTGGGTAAACAACGCGGGCTTGCCACCCACTGGCTTATTAAAATTACAGGTTAAATAGGCAACCGGACTCTGGACGCTGCCGTCTGGCAGAATACGCCGGCCCTGGCAATCGTCCATCCAGGCACCACCCCGTTTTTGACTGCGGGCGTATAAATCCAGATAAAAACTGCCGCGCAGTTCGCCCTGGCTATCGGTAATATCATAGAACCGGACATCAGGATGCCAGACATCAACGTCAGTGCGCTCGGTAACCGTTAACCCAAACAACCGGTTAAGCACGTTAAACAGCCCGGGCACTACTTTGGTTTCTGGGAAATACGGCCGTAATTGCTCATCCGAAACGGCGTATTTTGCTTGCTTCAACTTTTCGCTGTAATAGGTAACATCCCAGGCTTCCAGCTTAGGTGCGTTAAACTGCTGCTGGGCAAACTCGGTAAGCTCCGCCAGATCCTGCTCAGCCTGTGGTTTGGCGCGGCGGGCTAAATCCGTCAGAAACTCCAGTACCTGAGCCGGACTGTCTGCCATTTTAGTCACCAGCGATTCCTGCGCGGCATTGCTAAAATCGAGTAACTGCGCCAACTCATGCTTTAATGTCAGAATTTCTTCAATGATGGCACTGTTATCAAACTGGCCGGCATGCGGCCCCTGATCAGACGCCCGGGTACAATAAGCACTGTAAAGCTCTTGTCGCAGTTCGCGATTATCGGCATAGGTCATTACTGCTATATAGCTGGGGAATTCCAGGGTAAACACCCAGCCGGTTAATTCGCGACTTTGCGCCTCTTCTGCTGCAGCCAGCCTGGCATCTTCGGGCAGACCACTGAGCAGAGCCTCGTCGCTAATATGTTTAAACCAGGCCTGGGTGGCATCCAGCGTATTATTTGAGAATTGTGAGCTTAAATCAGACAAACGGCTCTGAATGTCGCCATAACGTTGTTTCTTCTCAGCAGACAGGCCAATGCCTGACAGCTTGAAGTCGCGCAGGGCATTGGTAATAACTTTCTGCTGAGCCTGAGTTAAATCGGCAAACTCGTCACTTAAACTTAAGGTCTGATACGCCTGATATAAGCCCTCGTGCTGGCCCAGCCAAGTGCTGAATTCTGATAACAGTGGCAGGCAGCTTTCATAAGCCTGCCGTAACTCGGGGCTGTTAAGTACTGAGTTTAAATGCGACACCGGCGACCAGAGTTTACCTAAACGCTCGCTGTCATGCTCCAGTTGGGTAATCAGGGTTTGCCAGCTGATGTCACCCGCCGCAAGCAGCTGCTCCACTGCCTGACGCGCCTGACCAATGGCGGCTTCTACTGCCGGTTTTACCTGCTCAGGTTTAATCTGTGAAAATGGCGGTAAATCGGTGAAAGTAAGTAACGGGTTACTACTTGCTGCTACGGTTTGCTGCTGCGACATAGAATCTGACATAAAAGGTCCTGC
>NZ_JBFJPY010000071.1:0-17789 GCF_041616895.1 Arsukibacterium sp. | reverse complement strand
TTAATTTGGGAAGGCATTGCTGAGGGGACGTTAAAGCAGAATGACCTGGAGCAACCGCGCGAAGCTGCTGCCCGCACCGTTGCTCTAATTTTTGAAAAGTTACCAACCAAGTAACTTAGTTTGCTGCGATCTCGGCAACTTGCTGTTTTAAAGCTGAGCAATCGGCTTTGGCATCAAGTTGCTGGATCGACAACGTAAGTTCGGCGACTTTAAAGCCAAACTTGTGCAATGTGGTCCGGTTTATCAGGTTTTTTTCATCAACCAGATGCAGCCAGTCTTTCACGGTGACATCCAGTGTATCGCCATCGTAGGGTAGGCGTAGCACATACTGCCAATACAAACTATTGCCGGCCAATTGGCCGGTCGCTTGCCCCACCACATCACCTGCAGTGCCCGTTATCTCGCCCTCGGCACTTTGGTTTAACTGCCAATGCCGCTGCTCTACCCGACCATCGCTAAAGTAGAAAACTTCATACAAATCGCCCTGCCCCTGCTGCCACTCGCCACAGAGATCAGCGACAAAACGCACGCTCTGCTGCCCCCGCCAATTATGCATTACGCCGTAAGCCCGGCCAGAACCCAGAAAAAACTGGTCAAGTGCCAGCTCCGGGGTTAGTTGTTTGTAATCAGAAATAGACTGGCTGCACCCCGTCAGTATTGACAGGCTTGCAGCAAGCACGGCTTTGTGCCAGAAAAACTTTTGCATCGTGATCTCCTTGTTTTATTCAACTTTAGCAGACGTTACGCGGTTAGCTTTGCTTTAGCTCAGTATGGTGGTTATCTTGCTAAGCTGAATTACTTATCCTGAAGACAAGATTTTTTTGTTAGACAGGCGACCAGCAACCCCTTACAACGCACCACTGTGCCACGGGGAGTTTACTATGCCAGATCTGATGGTGTCAGATGATAAGAGAGACCAGCCTGTTAACGTTATCAATGATGAAGCAATTCTGGATCACTTTTACCAGCATGGCTGGGTTGTCATGCCAACGTTTTTGCCCGATAGCCTGAATGCATTATTGCTGGACGAAGCGCGTTTTGATGCCAATCTAACGCCAGCCGGTGTCGGACGAGCAAACGATTTTGTTTTAAACCGGCAGATCCGTCGTGATAAAACGCATTGGTTTGACGCCAACAGCAAGGCTCAGCAAGATTACTTGGGTTTAATGCGCCAATTACAGTTGCAATTAAACCGACAGTACTTTTTGGGGTTATTTGACTTTGAATGCCATTTTTCCCGCTATCAGCACGGTGACTTTTATCAAAAGCATTTTGATGCCTTCAGCGGCCGCTCTAATCGGGTACTAACGACCGTAAGCTACTTAAATAATATTGCAGTTGGCGGTGAGTTAGTCCTGTATGGGCCAGATGACGCCATACTAACCCGTATTACGCCACAGGCAGGTACTCTGGTGCTATTTGAGAGTGAGCGGTTTGCTCATGAGGTACTGCCGGCGATTGATGAGCGCTACAGTATTGCCGGCTGGTTCCGTCACAATAATAGTATTAATGGCGTCATTGATCCGAGCCGTTAGCCGACACGGTTCAGTGGTTTAGTGAATGATCTTCAGCGTGTACCCGACCTCAATATTGTTTTTTGCAAACCAGCCTCGTGGCATTTCCAGGGCAGCCAGCGCTGCGGCCGGGGTAGATACCGGTGTCTCATCAAGCGGATGAAGCGGTTTTATCGCTATAATTTGCCATTGAGGGTCAATAAACGCCACATCCAGGGTTAAATCGGTATTGCGCATCCATAAACTGATCATGCTCGGTTCAGGGTACAGTAACAGCATGCCCGGTTCAGCACTTTTCTGAAACATAAGACCCAATGCGCGAAGTTCAGGCGTATCCGCCAGCTGTACCTGACGTTGGATATCAGCAATCTGAATAGTGGCTATTGGAAAACTCAGGCGTTGCATCGGCTCTGGTTCGGCACAGGCATTAACCGCGAATAGCAATAATAAAACAACAAAAATGGGATTTTTCATCCTACATACCTGTAAAAAGTTATAGCGTAAACGCACGGTTAACCACCATTGCTGTAATAATGCAGTGCAATACCACTGAACACCAGCAATCCAACATAATGATTATTTAAAAATGCCTGAAAGCATCCGGCACGGCTTTGCACAGCTAACCTGAGTTGGTACAGGAAAGCCAGGGCGCTACATACCAATGCCAGGTAGTACACCAGGCTTAACTGCGCCAGAACACCAACATAACCCAGTAACAGCAAGGTTGAAAGCTGCAACATCACAATCACAGTCAGCACGTGGTTACCAAACAGAATAGCGGTTGATTTGATTCCGGCTTTTACATCGTCCGGCTTATCCACCATGGCGTAATAAGTATCGTAAGCCACTGTCCAGCATAAATTTGCCAGGTAAAGACACCAAACCAGCACTGGCAATTGCAGCTGAATAGCCATAAATGCCATTGGCATACCCCAGCTGAAAGCAGCTCCCAGCACGACTTGTGGTAAGTGGGTGTAGCGTTTCATAAACGGATAAATAGCTGCCAGCAATAACGCCACCAACGACAGCAACATAGTCTGCCAGTTTAACCACAGCAATAAGCTGGCACTTAGTGCAACGAGCACCACAAATAACTGCAATGCTTCTGTGGCGTTAACGCTGCCGCGGGCCAGTGGGCGGGCTGCGGTGCGAGCTACCAGTCCATCAACATGGCGATCGGCATAATCATTGATCACGCAGCCAGCGGAGCGCATCAGTACAACACCCACGCTGAAGACAAGTAACATACTGATAGCCGGGAATCCGCCGCTGGCAAGCCAGAGCGCCCACCAGGTGGGCCACAGCAATAAATAAATGCCTATCGGTTTATCCAGGCGCATTAACAGTCGATATTCTGACCAGCGCTGCCAGCTAAGCTGCCATTTCATAATGTTAAGACACCATCAAGAAACACTTCAGCGACCAGCAGCGGCTGACCCGCGAGGCAAAAAACAGAACGCCGGGCCCAGTACTCACCTGATGCAACAGCTGCTGTCAAAGGATGCGATAACTGCACCCTGGCGACCTCTATCTCGCTGCGGCTGACGTGTTGCTGCTGAAAAATAACTTCTCCAAGCGGCTGGTCGCCAAGTTGGGCCAGCGGTTGCAACGCTGCTAAAGTTGCTAGTGGCAGCCAGCTTTGTGCATAGATACATGGCAGCTGATTACACGACATTAATACTTCCCGGCATTGGGCGTGTGCTATACCGGGTAACAACGGCGTGATAAATTCGGGTAAGGCATATTCTTGCTGCTGCAGTACTTGCAACTTAAAATGACGGGCGCGACTTTTCAGCCGTGCAGTAAGGGAGGCGGGCTCCAGCAACCAGGCTTCAAGCACAGGTGGTAATGTGACAGCACTGGCCAATTGCCAGTCAGAAGCTAATGAAATAGCGGGCTTAGTCACTGAAATACTCTAATTGCAATAGTATTGCCAAATGATAACAAGTTCGGCCCGCCTTTTCAGCTGAAAACGGTAGCAACAGGATAATTACACTGGCAAAGCATGCGGTAAAACACTAAGGTTAACAAAGAACTCCCTGAGACAACCCAAGGTAGGGCAACATGAAATTTCTCGTTTTTGTACTTTCTGCATTACTTATGCTGCCATCAGCAGCGAGTGCCAAACAGCAGGAAGCCGAATTTGTTTATTATGGCTTTGACCCGGATATTGTCACTAATTATGTTGCAGGAAACCGGCGCAGTCTGGGTTATGTCAGAGTGACTGTTGAATTAATGGTGTCCGACAAACGCTTTCTCAGTGCCATTGAACATCATGAACCGCTTATTCTGGACACCATTATTGGCATTCTGAGCAAGCAAACTGAGGATAAAGTAAAATCCCTGACCGGAAGGGAAGAAATCCGGACATCGATTCTGACCCGACTGCAGGAAGTACTGAAAAAAGAAACCGGTGACACCATCATCAAAGACCTACTCTTTACTAAATATTTGTATCAGTAAACAGACACCGGTAGCAAATCAACTGGTTGCAACATGGCGTGGCGGTTTAATCAATAACGCCAGGATTAACCCCGCCAGCATTCCTGCCAGATGAGCCCAGTTTGCCATGCTAATCCATAACACATCAGCAAAGCCCAGTAATAGCCAAACCACCATAAACATGGCCAGGGCGTCGCTGATCAGCGGCCGCGGCCGGGGATAAAGCTTCTGACTCAGCCAGCAAAAGCCAAAAAGTGCATACACTACACCCGACAAGCCTCCGAAATTAGTCCCGACCAGAAAAAACTGTGCGGCATTGGAGATGACCGCAGTGAGTACCGTAAAATTAAGGAGCCGGATACTGCCGAACTGGCGCTCCAGAGCGGAACCGAGCAGTAGCCACCACAGTAGATTAAACACCAGATGTGTGGCGGAAAAATGTAAAAGTGCCGGGGTAAACCAACGCCAGAGCTGCTGTGGCGCAGTCAGTTGCAAACTGCTGGTCGCGCCTCTAAAATCAAGCTGCAGCCAGGCGTAAACCAGTAAACAGCCCCCTAATATCAGCACCGTGATGGGGCGGCTTAGCACCTTTTGCCATGGCACCACAATGCGGCGCTGGCCAGTTTTAGCAACAGGCTTGCTACGCTGCCATGCTGCTGCCTGGTAGCGAGGATGATCTGGCTCGGTAATAAACTCTTTTAGTAAATCAGTTACCTGCTCTTTGCAACTCTCGTCGCAATACAACTGTGTGGGGCCATTGCTTACCGGTTGCGCGACAACATGTAGCCCTTTACTCTGGCAATAGTCTGTAAACAACAACGCCGCTGACAGATTATTAATTTCAGCCAGTTTATGCATCGTTACTGCGCTCAAAGGGCTGTGATTGCTGCCATTGGCTGAAACCGCCGTCCATACTGTATACCTTTTCAAAGCCTTGCTGAGCCAGATACTGAGCAGCGCCCTGACTCGAGTTACCGTGGTAGCAAACGACAATGACCGGCTGGTCAAATTCAACCTGCTGCATAAACTGGCTCAGACTGCCGTTATTCAAATGATAGGCACCGGCAATATGGCCATTGGCAAAGCTTTGATCATCGCGAATATCGGCAATGATCACTTCCTGCTCAAGAAGCATGGCCGCGGTATCTGCAACGGAAATATGGTGAAAGTCGGTCATTACTGCTCCCGGGCAAAGTGGTAATAAAATTGTCGCATTATCATAACGCACTGCTCGGCAAATAGCAGCCCGTGTCGCTTTAGCATCGGTAGCAACCTATAGTAGTCTCTCAATCATAGCTGTTTTAGCCGTTACTGAACGAGAAAGGCTGGACATTCAATTAAACTATTGTTAACAATGTTGGCATCAAAATATCGTGCCGGGGTTTCACCATGAATTTACTTATTATACTTGTCATTCTTGCAGTCATTATTTTCTATGTCATCAGTATTTTTAATCAACTGGTTAAACTAAAAAATCGTTTTCAAAACGCTTTTGCCCAAATCGAAGTGCAATTAAAGCGCCGCTACGATTTAATCCCCAACCTGGTTGAAACGGCTAAAGCCTATATGTCTCATGAGCGTGAAACGCTGGAAGCCGTGATAAGTGCGCGCAACGCCGCTATGGCAGGATTAAAAGTTGCCGCCAATAATCCCGGTGACGCTGGAGCTATTAGTCAGCTTGCCGGTGCAGAGGGTGCTTTGCAAAGTGCGATGGGGCGGCTGAATATGGTGATGGAAGCTTACCCTGACTTAAAAGCCAATCAGAATATGATGCAGTTATCTGAAGAGCTGACCAGCACCGAAAACCGGGTCGCTTTTGCCCGTCAGGCATTTAACGATGCGGTGACCGAATACAATACTTACAAACAAAGCTTTCCGCCGGTGTTGGTTGCTGCCACCTTCGGCCACGCTAACGATGCGACCTTACTGGAGTTTGAAGACAGTCAGTTAATTCAGGCTGCACCGAAAATCAGTTTCTGATAACACATGGCCACTAATTTTTTCAGTCAGCAAGATTTAGCAAGACGGAACACTCGGATCCTGATATCGCTATTTACCCTTGCTGTGGTGTTACTGCTGCTGTTAACTAATGCCCTGGTGTTGGTAGGTCTTGGCCTGGTTGACTTGCAGCAAGTAAAAAATCAGCAACCCCTGAGTCATAATCTGCCATGGCATATGGTGTTTATCACCAGTATCAGCGTCATTATCGCCGTCGGCATCGCGGTGCTGTTAAAATGGCAGCAGCTAAAGGGCGGCGGTAAAGTGATTGCGACCAGCCTCGGTGGCAACCGGATTGATGCCGCCAGCGATGATCCGCTGGAACGGCGTCTGCTAAATGTGGTTGAAGAAATGGCCATTGCCGCTAATGTGCCGGTACCACCTGTTTACTTATTGCCCGAGCAAGGGATTAACGCTTTTGCTGCAGGTTATAGTCCGGGTGATGCCGTAATCGGGGTAACCCGTGGCTGTGTTGAGCAGTTAAACCGGGACGAGTTGCAAGGGGTGATGGCGCACGAGTTCAGCCACATTTTAAATGGTGATATGCGGATGAATATCCGGATGATTGCCATTTTAAATGGCATTTTGTTTTTAGGGCATATCGGCTACTTTATGCTGCGCTCTGGCAGCACTTCCAGAGGGCGTATTGGCCGTAGTAGCGGCAGCAATAAAAATAAAAATGCTGGCGGCTTGCTGGCAATTGCCCTTGGGCTGGTGGTTATTGGCTATTTAGGCTCTTTTTTTGGCAACCTGATTAAAGCGGCAGTGAGCAGGCAACGCGAATATCTGGCCGATGCCTCAGCAGTGCAATTCAGCCGCAACCCCAGAGGAATTGCCGGTGCATTAAAGCGGATTGGCGCACACAGTGCCGGTACTCGTATCGGTAATAGTAATGCCGATGAAAATAGTCATTTATTTTTTGGTGAGGCGATCTCTCGTTGGGCCAGCATTTTTGCAACACACCCGCCGCTGGCAAAGCGGATAAAACGCCTGGAACCGCATTGGAATGGCAAGTTTCCCAGTCCGATAAATCAGGTAGACCCGGCGGTTGAGCAAAGCCCCCCGTCTGCAACCAACAGCGCCCGCTCAGAGAATGCTGCACCCGATAATCATAAAATGCTGCAGGCTATTGCTGCTCTGCCTTTATTATTAGTGCAAAATAGCCGGCAGCCCCTGCAGGCTCAAGCGATTGTTTGTGCTTTGTTGCTGCAGAACTCCGCTGTTGAGGCCGCACAATTAAACCTGATAAAAGAGCATGGCTCACTGGAACTATTGCAAAACGTTGACCAGGTTATTGATGCAGTACAGGAGTTGCGCCTGCCGTTACAAGTGCAATTATTACAGCGTACCATACCGGCATTAAAACAGCTTAGCCAAGAGCAGTTTGTCCAGTTTGAGCAACTTATTCAGGCGCTTATCGTTGCCGATCAGCAGGTGTCATTACCACAGTGGATAGTGACTCAGTTTATTGAGCATACGGTAGCCAGCCACTTTCAACCGAAACCACAGCTTAGAAGCACCAGGAAAACGGATATGCTTGCTTTGCAAGGCCCGGTTGTAGCATTGCTTGGTGCAGTAGCGAATGCCGCCGGCGATCCTGTGGCGAGCAAACAGGCCTGGCTGGCCGGTTTAACCACCCTGGGGCTTGCAGATGATACGCCAAGGCCTGACAGCCCGTTAGCTGCCTTAACCGGTCAGCTTAACGACTTGCTCAGTGCAGCCCCGTTACTCAAGCAGCAGATCTGGCAGGCTATTCTGGCCGCGGTTGCAGCAGATAATCTGGAAACGGATAATGAGCAAGCGTTATTGCTCGCCCTGGCGTTATTGCTGGAAATGCCCTGGCAACCTGATGCAGTGGTAAATTAAGCTGCTCGATTAAACCTTTTCAGAAAAATGTGTATTAGGGGTTTAGCGAAACGGCCAGCTAAGGTAAAATAGCCGGTTCTTGTTTAAGTCCGGAGGCTGTGTGTCCGATAATCTGTCAGATAATCGCTTATTCCTGTTATACGATGCCTCGTTCGACGATATGGATGCCGAAGGTTGTCCTGGCTTTGGCTTCGTGTTGTTGTTTAATGAAGCGGATGTTAATCAGTTTACTGCTGGCGAAAACCCGGCTTGCCCAGCTGTCTCTATGCTGTTTACCGATCATGCCGACGGCAGTATCAGCGGCGATTTGCTGGGATGGGCCCATTTGGACGCTGACATTTTTCAACACTATCCGCTGGGTCAGTTTTTAACACTGATGGAGCAGGCAGCGCAAGTTGCCATTAATGCCTACCGCCAGGTTAACCAGGTACCGGACAAATTAGTCGCGCTCAGCCTGCCCGATGAAGATCTTATCCAGTTTGATGTTCAGTTCAATGATTTGCAGCTAAAAGATAAACAAAGCGAGTTATTATTAGCCCAGCAGTTGATGGTAGGTCGGCCCTATCTGGATTCGTAGGGTAAACAGCTAAGTTAACCCCGTTATCACAGATTGCTTTTTCACTTTATTCTTTTACTATATCGAATATCGGTAAATTAACAGGCCAGCAGACGGAGTGACCGTAATGACTACAGCCCTTGATATGGCCTTAATTGAGCGGGCTTTAAACGGTTTCACTATTCCACCAAGACCTGAGATTTTGCAGCATATTCAGCAGCAGCTGGCGAAAAATGACCCCAGTATCAGCCGGATAGCTGCCTTAATTAATCTGGATGTGGGAATTGCCGGTTTCACATTGAAAGTGGTGAATTCTGCTTTTTTTGGCTTACGTCAGAAAATTACCTCTATTGAACATGCCTGTAAATACCTTGGCATGAGCCGGGTTATCGCTCTGGTTCGTAGTATTTTATTGCGTTTTACTCTGGCTGAAGGCCGACAAGACCCGTTTAGTCAACGTTTGTGGAGCAGTGCCTTACACACTGGCACTATTGCTATGGCGTTGGCGAAACAGTTTAATCTTAGCCAGGCGGCTCAGGACGATTGCTATAGTCTTGGCTTATTTCATAACGCCGGGATTGCGCTGATTAGCGGACAAGCTCCGCTTTATGCCACCTTGATGCAACAAGGGTTGCAAGCAGGTCGGGGGCATAGCGAAATTGAAGAGCAACATTTTCAGACATGCCATGAAGTGCTGGGCTATCTGATTGCTCAGTCCTGGGGTTTAACGCCGGAATTGTGTAATGTTATTGCCTACCATCATAGCCCGGCGATTATTCTGCAGTCAGACAATGACTATGAACAGCAATTATTTGCCTTGCTGAAGCTGGCGGAGTTTTTCAGCGGCGAAAGCCGATTGCTGTATAACATTAATGTTGATCCTGAGTGGCAAAATTACAGCGGTGCTATTTTAGACGTGCTGGAGCTTGACAGCCTGACTCTGCCAGATTTTGCCGAATTATTGCACCAGCAGGATATTCAAACCGTATATAGCCTCAACTAAACTAATCAGAGCTTTAGCTGTGGTTCATCGCAAGCCTTTTTTACCCCAAAAAATTTGCCCGAGTTGTCAGCGCCCGTTTAACTGGCGTAAAAAATGGCAACGGGACTGGGAGCACGTTGTTTATTGCTCAGAACGTTGCCGCCGTTCAAAGTCAGACGGTTCAGCGTCTCACCCCTGAGTGCCTACTATAGAATCCCCTGCCAAGGCAACATGACAGCTTTGTCACTTAAGGCGCTGTCTGTTACCTTTAACTCATAAGTTACCGCGCAACGTTGCACATTGCTTTTAACAGGGCGGTCCAGATGCAAATTGTCATTTTATCCAGCTCAAACTGTGTTGCAGAATATGGTGCAGCACTTTTTATTGATCAGCTAGCCGCGAAACCGGATTCGGTACTCGGCTTAGCCACGGGTTCGACTCCCTTAGCTCTCTATCAATTGCTTATCGCGGCCTGTCAACAGCAGCGAGTGTCATTTGCTAGCGCAAAAACGTTCAATCTGGACGAGTATCTTGGTTTGGCTGGTGAGCATCCACAAAGCTACCGCTACTTTATGCAGCAACATTTATTTAATCATATTGATATTTCGCCAGAGAATACTGCAGTACCTGATGGTGCAGCAGTAGATCCGGTCGCAGCCTGCGCCCGGTACGAGCAGCAAATTGCCGACGCCGGTGGCATCGACTTGCAGCTGCTTGGTGTGGGCCGCAATGGCCATATTGGCTTTAACGAACCCTCATCCGGGCTTTATTCCCGCACCCGAATTAAAACGCTTACACCCGCTACCATCGCTGACAACAGCCGTTTTTTTAGCGCCGGTGAGTATCAACCGCACCTGTCCATCACAATGGGAATAGGTACTATCCTCGATGCCAAAAAAGTGGTGTTGCTGGCTACCGGCGTGAGTAAAGCTGGCGCAGTAAAAGCCATGGTAGAGGGTCCGCTTACCGCAGCATGCCCGGCTTCTGCTTTGCAATTGCATCAGCAGGCGATCATTGTGCTGGATGAAGCGGCAGCATCTGAGTTGACTGATATTGATTTCTACCGGCATATAGAGCGGGAAAATCAGGCTTTGCATAACCGTTTAAGGCAGCAGTAATACCCAATAGCTTTGGTTACGGCTACAATAGCGCCCTGAATTATGCGCTCGTTTGCGCGCCAGCTTGAAGTAGGTAAGGTATATGCAAATTGTGTTAGCGCCAATGGAAGGTGTGGTAGATCACCTGATGCGGGAGATGCTAACCCAAATTGGTGGCTATGACTTATGTGTCACCGAATTTATCCGGATAGTTGACCAACGCCTACCCGCACGGGTATTTCATCGTATTTGCCCCGAATTGCAGCAAGGCGGCAAAACACTCGCCGGCACACCCGTGCGGGTGCAATTACTGGGGCAAGAACCTCACTGGTTAGCCGAGAATGCAGTAAGGGCCGTTGAGCTGGGATCACCCGGAGTCGATTTAAACTTTGGCTGTCCGGCCAAGGCCGTTAATAAAAGCCGTGGCGGAGCGGTACTGCTCAAACAAACAGAGCAGTTATATCAGATCGTTAAAGCAGTTCGTGACGCCGTGCCCGTAGAATATCCGGTCAGCGCTAAAATTCGACTTGGTTATGATGATACCAGCCTGACTCTGGCGAACGCCGAGGCTATTTGCGCTGCCGGTGCCAGCAGTCTGGCTGTGCATGCCCGCACTAAAAGCGATGGCTATCGGCCGCCGGCTTACTGGCCCTGGATTGCCAAAATAAAGCAGCATGTTGATATACCACTAATTGCCAATGGCGAAATATGGTCTGCCGCGGATGCTGCCCTATGTCAGCAGCAGAGCCATTGCCAGGATATTATGCTGGGTCGGGGTGCACTCGCCATGCCCAACCTGGCGCAAACCATTAAGCAGCAACAGGCTGTTATGCCCTGGCCGCAAGTGCTGCAACTGCTTATGCATTACTCTGAATTTGAAATAACCGGCGATAAAGGCAAATACTATGCTAACCGGGTTAAACAGTGGTTCAGTTATTTAAAACTGCAGTACCCGCAAGCAGCCTGCTTGTTTAAACAGTTACGACTGCTGACCAAAAGTACTGATATTCTGACTTTACTCACTTACACCCTACAGCAACAGAAGACATCAGCCTAGCGTCTGAAAACCCAACACCACCCCAAAATTTACAAAAAATTCACTTTTCGACATGAGGAAAGCGGTATTAAAACAAGTCATTATTGTCAGCTTTTTTTACAGTCATCTGTGTTTAGTTAACCGCCGCCAGCCAACAGCTCGATAATCACTCACTTTTATTAATCCGGCGCAAATTATGCACAATTGTGCGAGCTGGCAGTTATGCACGTCCAGCAAAACGCTCGCCGGACAGGAAAGCGGAGTACTGTTAAGGCGATGTAAAATAAGAAAAGGAGTCTTAACAAATGCGGTCAAAGAAAAATATTATAACAGCAGGGATCCACTTAACTTCAGCTTGCGTGCTAGCGCTGAGCATCCAGTCTGCGTTAGCGCAACAACAGCTACCGGCAAATGCTGCAGAGGGTGGTAACTTGTGGTTTGTTGAACTGACAGGTAACACCGTTGCCGATGGTAATTCAAAACGCAATATTAATGCAGCGCAAAATCAATTTCGACAGGCAGCGAAGGATGCCGGCATAATTTTTAATGAACGCCGCAGCTTCGACACTTTATTTAATGGCTTCTCAGTTGAGATAAATGCAGCCAATCGAGCCAAGTTAATGCAGGTACCCGGCGTTAAAGCCATTTATCCAGTGGAATTGATCCAGTCGCCCAATCCTGAAGTGAACAGCGGCGGCGCTGCTGCAGATATGGCAACTGCCATTGGCATGACAGGCGCCGATATTGCGCAGAACTCGCTCGGCTTTACCGGTACGGGTATCAAGGTAGCAGTAATGGATACGGGTATTGATATTGACCATCCGGACTTTGGTGGCAACGGCAGTAATGGCTCTACGCCTTTTCCTACCGCACGCATAGCCTATGGCTATGATTTTGTTGGCGATGCGTTTAACGCAGACTCAAGCAGCCCAAGCTATAACCCGAATGTAATGCCAGACAATAACCCGGATGATTGCGGCGGCCATGGTACTCATGTTGCCGGTATTGTCGGTGCCAACGGCGCCATTAAAGGCGTTGCACCAGATGTGACCTTTGGTGCGTACCGGGTATTTGGTTGTAACGGCAGCACCACTGCAGATATCATGATTGCGGCAATGGAGCGCGCCTATGCTGATGGCATGCAGGTACTGAATATGAGTATTGGTTCAGCATTTCAGTGGCCGCAGTACCCCACCGCTCAGGCAGCTGACCGGCTGGTAGAGAAGGGCGTGGTCGTAGTGGCGTCTATCGGTAACAGCGGTGGCAGTGGCCTGTATTCTGCGGGTGCGCCCGGCTTAGGGGAGCACGTTATCGGCGTTGCCTCGTTTGACAACGCGGCCGCTACTTCAGCGCTATTTGAAGTGAATGGCCAGGATATTGCCTACAACAGCATGACCTTTAGTGGCCCGGTACCCACTGCAGGCTCTGAAGACTTAGTATTTGTTGGTCGGGCCTGTAACATTGATCCATTATTAGTCAGTCCGGCGGGCAAAGCCGCCCTGGCGGAACGTGGCGCCTGTACTTTTGCAGAAAAAGCCACCAATGCCATTAATGCAGGCGCTACCAGCGTTATTATTCATAACAGTACTGCTGGCGGCTTCAGCGGTACCTTAGGGGGGCAGATTGGCGATGGTTCTGTACCTGTGGTTAGCATTTCAGGAACTGATGGCTTGTATATCCGGGCCGAGGCTTCACCCACCATAACCTGGACAGATCGCAGCATACAAACTCCTTTGCCAACAGGAGGTCTGATTTCAAGCTTTAGCTCTTATGGTTTGTCACCTGATTTAGCATTAAAGCCTGACATTGGTGCCCCAGGCGGAGTAATTTATTCGACCTATCCACTGGAAAGCGGTGGTTTTGCTACCTTAGGTGGTACCTCAATGTCTTCGCCTCATGTTGCAGGTGCAGCGGCTCTGTTACTGCAAGCGAAACCTGGCACGCCAACAATGGCGATACGGTCGATCTTACAAAATAGTGCTGATCCGAAAAACTGGGGTGGTAGTCCCGGTTTAGGTTTCCTTGATAACGTTCACCGCCAGGGCGCAGGTATGGTTGATATCGATGACAGCATCACCGCTACGACCTATATCACTCCGGGTAAAATTGCCACCGGCGAAGGCGAAGCAGGCCCGTTTACCCAGCGTCTTACTGTGCGAAACGATAGCGATACCGCAGTGACCTATCAGTTATCCCATGTAAATGCGCTTTCAACGGGTGGCGTTATTACGCCCAGCTTCTTCCTGGGCGGTGCCACGGTGGCCTTTAGCAGTGATATGCTGATGGTTGCGCCAGGTAGCAGCGCAACAGTTGATGCAACGATTACCCCGGCCGCCGGACCCGTTAATGGCCAATATGGCGGTTATATCGTGTTTACACCTGAAGATGCAGGACAAATATATCGCGTACCGTTCGCGGGCTTTGTCGGTGACTATCAGGGCATTCAGGTATTAACCCCAACAGCTAATGGCTTCCCCTGGCTGGCGCAACTTGATGGAGGTTCGTACTTTAACTGCCCAACCGGTTGCAGTTACAGCATGCAGGGCACTGACTTACCGTGGTTCCTGATCCATTTCGAACACCACGCCCGCTTCATGGAGATGAACATATTACATGCTGACTCTATGCAGCCGGTTCACCCGGTATTCCACAAAACCAACGTGTTTGATTATTTGCCCCGCAACAGTTCAGCAGGGGGCTTCTTTACGTTCAGCTGGGATGGCACGCGTATTCACAGCAACGGTGGCAAAGGTAAAACGAAAGTGGTGCCCAATGGCGATTACGTACTGCAACTAAGAGTACTTAAAGCGCTGGGCGACGAAAGTAACCCTGCACACTGGGAAACCTGGACTTCGCCGGTTATTAATATTGCCCGCTAAGGCATAACGTAATATGAAAAAAGGCGAACCTAAGGGTCGCCTTTTTTATTTGCTTTGTAGCCGTTTTTTTATTGCGCTAAGACCAATTCAGTACCACTTTACCTGACTGGCCAGAACACATAATATCAAAGCCTTCCTGAAACCGCTCCATTGGCATTTCATGGGTCACCATAGGGGTCAGATCCAGCCCTGACTGAATCAAACTGGCCATTTTGTACCAGGTTTCGAACATTTCCCGGCCATAAATACCTTTAATTATCAGTCCTTTGAAGATAACTTTATTCCAGTCTACGGCCATGTCAGAGGGCGGGATACCCAGCATGGCAATCTTACCGCCATGATTCATGGTATCGAGCATGCCGCGAAAAGCCGATGGCACACCAGACATTTCCAGCCCGACGTCAAAGCCTTCGGTCATACCCAGTTCTTTCATCACGTCTTTTAAGTTTTGCTTACTAACGTCAACTGCCCGGCTGGCACCCATTTTAAGTGCTAAATCGAGCCGGTATTGATTAACGTCGGTAATCACCACGTGGCGGGCACCCACATGGCGCGCCACGGCGGCGGCCATAATACCTATAGGCCCGGCGCCGGTAATTAATACATCCTCGCCCACTAAATCGAACGATAACGCGGTATGCACTGCATTACCAAACGGATCAAAAATAGCAGCAATGTTATCCGGAATATTATCCGCTAACTTAAAGGCATTAAATGCCGGGATCACCAGATATTCAGCAAAAGAGCCCGGGCGGTTAACACCCACACCAGTGGTATTGCGACATAAGTGCACCCTACCCGCACGGCAATTACGGCAATGGCCGCAGGTGATATGACCTTCACCGGATACCCGATCACCGATCTTAAAACCACGAACCTCCGAGCCCATCCCTTCAATAACACCCACATACTCATGGCCAACCACCATGCCATTTGGAATGGTATTCTGGGCCCACTCATCCCATTTATAGATGTGGACGTCGGTACCGCATATTGCGGTTTTTTTAATTTTAATTAATACGTCATTCGGGCCAACTTCGGGTTTATCCACCTCAGTTTGCCAAATACCCGGTTCTGCTTTTAACTTTGCTAATGCTTTCATTTTACGCCCCGCCCTTATGCGATCACGCCCATATCTTTACCAATGCGGATAAAGGCAGCAATAGCCTTATCCAGTTGTGCTTTACTGTGTGCTGCTGAAATTTGAGTGCGAATTCGGGCCTGACCTTTTGGCACTACCGGAAAGGAAAAGCCCACTACATAAATTCCCTCGGCCAGCATACGTTTCGACATTTCTGCTGCGACTTTGGCATCTCCCAGCATTACCGGAATAATGGCATGGTCTTTACCGGCCAGGGTAAAACCGGCTGCACTCATTTGCTGACGGAAATAATTTGCGTTATCCCACAATTTCGTGCGCAGCGCATCACCCGAGGCCAGCATCTCTAATACTTTTATAGACGCAGTAACAATAGAAGGCGCCAAAGAATTGGAGAACAGATACGGCCGTGAGCGCTGCCGCAGCCAGGCAATCACTTCTTTTTTACCTGAGGTATACCCACCCGAAGCACCGCCTAGCGCTTTGCCCAGCGTACCGGTAATAATATCGACCCGGTCTAACACATCGCAGTATTCATGGGTACCGCGACCGTTTTTACCGACAAAACCCACAGCATGACTGTCGTCTACCATCACCATGGCGTTGTATTTATCGGCTAAATCACACACCACTTTTAAATTGGCAATAATACCGTCCATAGAAAACACGCCGTCGGTGGCAATCAGTTTAAAGCGGGCACCATCAGCGTCAGCTTGCTTTAACTGAGCTTCCAGATCAGCCATATCGTTATTGGCGTAGCGGTAGCGTTTTGCTTTGCATAACCGCACGCCGTCGATAATAGAAGCATGGTTTAACGCATCGGAAATGATTGCATCCTCTGCACTTAAAATCGTTTCGAATAAACCGGCATTGGCATCAAAGCAAGACGAGTACAAAATAGTATCTTCGGTGCCCAAAAACTCGCTGATTTTGGCTTCCAGCGTTTTATGAATATCCTGGGTGCCACAAATAAAACGCACTGACGCCACCCCAAAGCCATGGCTATCGAGCCCCTGCTTAGCCGCAGCAATTAAATCCGGATGGTTGGCTAACCCCAGGTAATTGTTGGCACAGAAATTCAGCACCTGCGAACCGCCTACCGTTACATCTGCCTGCTGTTGCGAGGAAATAATCCGTTCAGCTTTAAATAACCCTTCAGCGGTAACGTCTTCAATCTGGTGTTGTAAGTGTTGCAGAAAAGCGCTGTTGCGCATGCGGCCTCCTGGTTGGCGATGGTCTGAGCGATGCAAAAGATGCACATTGTAAAGGTTAAGACGCTGCCATGCAGCGTTTAGTGGTTAAGTGTAGCAACTTGCAGTTTGTCAGCTGTAAATAAACAGCTACACTAATGCCCGTTTCTAGTTGCTGGTCTGCTCTGTCAGGGCCAACTGGGCATAGTGTTGCTGTAATTTAGTAATACGTGGTAGTGCTTGCGCGGTCGCATAAGGCTTAAACAGCAACAGCACTTTAAGCACCCCTTGATATACGCTGGCCTGATTAATCGGCCTATCCGGTGCCTGCGTTTTCAGATAACTGATCCAAAAGGTAACCAGCAGCTTAATGCTATGGGCGAAATCGGCAATATCCTCATCGGCAATTTCAATTACCGCTTTCGCTTTCAGGGCCTTTAATATTGAAATAACCCGCTCCAGCACGCCTTGTTGTACCCGGGCATAATCTTGTTGCAATGCGCTGTCGCGAGCCAGAATATCAGGCAAATTGGCATAGAAGAAATGAAAGCGCCACATCAGTTCGAACACCACATCCAGATACTCGGCCAGTGCATCCAGCACTTCGGTTTGCGCTGAAGGCGGTTTTATCCGGGTATCCAACAGCTTGGCATATTCCTTAAAAATCTGCCGGACAATGTCTTCTTTATTACGAAAATGGTAATAAAGATTACCGGGGCTGATACCCAAATGAGCTGCAATATGGTTAGTGGTAACCTGGCGCTCGCCTACGTCGTTAAACAGCGCAATACTGGCTTGCAGAATTTTATCTTTAGTTCTGAGCTTTTTTTCCATCTGAATAGCTAAGCTTCTTTATTGATATAGTAATTTGCTATAGTAACGCCAAACTGACTAAAAACTCTAGTCGCTTGCGCTGTTCCAGTGCCAGGTGGCGACAACATAAGCATCTTAAATATGAAAGTAAAAGCCATTTACCCCGGCACCTTCGACCCGTTAACCAACGGTCACAGTGACTTAGTGCTCCGTGCCGCCAGGCTATTTGATTCCGTGGTGGTAGGCGTTGCTTCTAACCCCAGTAAACAGCCCTTGTTCAGCCTGGAAGAACGGGTACAACTGGCTGAGCAGGCGTT
>NZ_JBFJPY010000070.1:0-17821 GCF_041616895.1 Arsukibacterium sp. | reverse complement strand
ATCCGTTCCCCGTAAGCACGGGGATAAACCGGATAACTTTATTGCCACGGCCATTAGTAAAGACCGTTCCCCGTAAGCACGGGGATAAACCGCGGATGCTCTTCGTGCCAACCTTCCTTGCGTTCCGTTCCCCGTAAGCACGGGGATAAACCGACCGGCCAGCTCATTGAAGATATGATGGCTGACCGTTCCCCGTAAGCACGGGGATAAACCGCCAAAAGTTACTACAGCGCCAGACCCACTACCCCGTTCCCCGTAAGCACGGGGATAAACCGCGCCAATTGTTAACCCTGCAACTATGTCGCTACCGTTCCCCGTAAGCACGGGGATAAACCGTGGTTGCGACTGTGCTAACTACTGCGCCACCACCGTTCCCCGTAAGCACGGGGATAAACCGCCGCCGACTACTAAAGCAGCTATTCCAATAAACCGTTCCCCGTAAGCACGGGGATAAACCGTTAACTTTGTATGTAACGCCGCTAGTTAGGGTCGCGCCTCACGCAGGCGCGTGGATTGAAATGAGGGTAAGACCATTGAGTTGCTTTTCTTTGAAAGTCGTAACGGTGTGTGCTTTGATAACGCTGAATAATATTGTTAGCTTTATCCTAAAAAACTAAAGCGTTTTATGTTATGTAGGAGGCCGGATTTGAATAGCATTGCAAAAGAAATAAAAACTATGCTTAAAAAAAGCACCAATGTTGCTGCCTGCCATGCTAAAGACAAAACCAGTTGTGATAGCCATGCCAGGATTGAGCGTCACTTGGACGTTAGCTTTGCCAGTAGTATTCCTGTTGATTATACTGCCCTTGCAGCTAACATTGCCCGCCTAGATAAGAAATAGTAAAGCTGCTTTGTCACGCATGCGTTTTGAGCAGGAAATGCTAGTCTTGAGTTAAAGTAAGGCCGCACGTTATTTGCGGAACAATGCTATTTTATAGAGCGGAGACTACTATGGCAGGAGGATGGTCGCGGGATGGCGCGGTGCAGGAGCAAATTGATGCCAGTGTTGACGATGCTGTGCAACAGGTCCGAAGTAAATTAATCGTTGGTGACAGCGCGGTTCATTGTGACGAATGCGACAGGCGTATTCCTGAGCAGCGGCGCAAGGCAGTTCCGGGCGTGCGTCTTTGTATTGCCTGTCAGGAAGCGTTTGAGAAAAACCAGACAAAAGCCGGCGGTTTGAACCGACGGGGTAGCAAAGACAGTCAACTCAGATAGCGAGTATAACGTTTGTCTACTCCGATACCTGTCTTGATAAATCACTTTAGTAGTAGATACATCGACAGGCTTAGTTTTAATCAGAAAAGCTGCCAGAGTATTTTTCAGAATTATCATAGCGACCGTTGTAATCAAAAAAACTGTCGAGATGTTGCCAGCCTTTGGGCTGCTTTTTTAACAGGATCAGCTGCGGCATGCGAAACTTGTGCTGATCAGCCACCAGCTCGCTGGCCGCATGATATTGTTTCTGAGTTAAGCCAGGCGTGCGGCTATGCGGTTTAATAAACAAGGCATATAGCGCCCGGCGCTGTGCTGCTGTTTGCATTTTAAAAAAGCGATAAAACGGATTGCCATCAGTGTCCTGATAATGCACTTTTAAATCACCGTTGTGGTCAATAAGCTGCATCTGCTGGCAGCGAAATAAATGATGGTGTTGCCTGCTAAGTACTTCTTTTAAGCGTTTGTCCGGATCAATAAGTTGCGACTGACACTGCTGGCATTGCCGTGCGGCAATATCATTTTCGCCACCGCAGTCGGGGCATATTCTGGCTCTGAACCGATAGCTGCACTGGTTGACTGCTGCGTCTGTATCGGGCGCCAGCAAACCCTGGCAGCGTCTGCCATAGTGCTCGATAATATCGCCGTCGTTATCAGTCAGCCCCCAGAAAATATTAGCAAAGCCACACTCCGGGCAGGGTACCTGTACCGGCACAGATTTACTGTTGGGGCGGGGGCTACCTACTTCCGGATAAAACAAGTCATAACCGTTGGCTGCATAATCAATGATCAGGCACTGGTTTTTATCCGGCGCACTGCGCAGACCCCTGCCAACCATTTGCTGAAACAAACTAACCGAAGCGGTGGGGCGTAAAATCGCGATTAAATCGACATGGGGCGCATCAAAGCCAGTGGTAAGTACCGCCACATTCACCAAAAACTTCAGTTGTTTTGCTTTAAAAGCGGCGATCAGTTGATCCCGTTCCTTGTCAGGCGTTGTAGCAATAAGCAGCGCCGCGCTCTGCCCATGCTGCAACAGCAGGTTCAGTACTTCATTGGCGTGACGCACTGTGGCAGCGAAAACAATAACACCCTGTTTACTGGCAGCCAACTGAGCCAACTGGCCAGCAATTAGCTTGGTGGCCCGACCCATTTTGCCCAGCACCGATTCAATATCCTGCTCACTGTAGTCCATGCCGCTTAATGGCTGCAGGGCACTAAAGTCATACTGAGCGGCTAAACCATCGAGTAATATCGGTTTTGCCAGATAGCCTTTGTTAATTAACGGTCTTAAAGGCAGATCGAAAATACAATGCTCAAAACTTGCCGTTTCGGCAGAACCAATCCGGCCATGATAGTGACTCTGATAGATCCAACCAGTACCCAACCGGTAGGGCGTGGCGGTCAGACCGAGAATTTTCAGCGCTGGATTTTGCCGGCGCAATTGGCTAAATAGCAGCTGATACTGACTGTCGGCATTGAGGCTAACCCGATGACACTCGTCAATAATCAGTAAGGAAAATGCTTGCTCGAACTGTGACAAATTGCGGGCAGCAGATTGTACGCTGGCAATCACTGTTTTAGCGGAACTGTCTTTCTGGTTAAGCCCCGCAGCGAAAATACTGCCGGGCTGGCTCAGGATCCCCACTTTTTCGGCGTTCTGAGCAACCAATTCTTTGACATGAGTAAGAATAAGTACCCGGCCCTTAGCTACTCTGGCTAGCTCAGCCAACACCAGGCTTTTGCCGGCACCGGTCGGTAAGACCATCACAGCGGACTGATTACTTTGCTTAAAATGTGCTACTGCCGCAGCAACGGCATGTTGCTGATAGTCTCTTAATTCCATGAGATTAAATTAGCTTACTGCGAGTTTTAAATTGATTATTCACTTTTGCCGGATCGCCTGGTTATGTTTATTCATAAATTCTTACAATTTAAGCAAAGGTTAACGTTTTGGTTTGTTGCGTATCAGGTAGAGTAACCGCTATTGAGCTGGAGATGCTAATGAAAAATATGCAAGCATTTAGTCTTAGCCTGGAACAACGCGTCTTGTGGGTGCGGGCCACTGGCATCTGGAATGATCGAACCGCCAATGATTATGTTGAGGATTTCCGGGAGCTGGTTCGGCCATTGCTGGCTGCACCATGGGCAATTGTGCTTGATATTCGCCATTGGCAACTTAGCCCAGCCAGCGTATTTAGCGTGTTAACCGATAATACCCGCTGGTGTTTTGAGCACAACTTACGATACGTGGTAACAATTTACGCTGATAATGCACTAGTGATGTGGCAGTTTGTTAAAGCAACCGATACGATGAAACCGCGTGACCTGGTTAGTCAGGTGGCTGAAGATGAGCATGCTGCCCGCAAAGCCTTGCAGACAGCCGGTTATCTGGCCGGGTAAATTAGTTACGTGGTAACTGAATTTTTTTCGCTTCGCTCTGGCGGTATAACACCAGGGTTTTACCAATTACCTGTACTTTCTCAGCTTTGGTTTCACGAATAATTGCATCCATGATCAATACTTTTTGCTCGCGATCTTCAGTCGGCACTTTAATTTTAATTAATTCATGAAAGTTCAGCGCGACTTCAATCTCAGCTACTACGCCCTCTGTCAGGCCATTACTACCGAGCAAAATAACAGGTTTAAGGTCATGCGCTTTAGCTTTTAAGAATTGTTTTTGTTTATTGGTTAAACTCATATAGGTA
Source organism: Arsukibacterium sp. (assembly GCF_041616895.1). Taxonomy (GTDB): domain Bacteria; phylum Pseudomonadota; class Gammaproteobacteria; order Enterobacterales; family Alteromonadaceae; genus Alishewanella. The sequence continues at coordinate 13,898 of NZ_JBFJPY010000070.1, read as the reverse complement.
GAATATCCGGATTCAAGCTTGATTTTTGCCTATTGTAGCGCCATCTCAGGCATAACACTATTTAAGAGTGGTACTATGACCAAGAAAAAGCGCTCTGCCAGTTCAACCCGATGGTTAAAAGAGCATTTTGATGATCATTTCGTGCAAAAAGCACAGAAGCTGGGCTTACGGTCGCGGGCTTCTTTTAAGTTAGAAGAAATTCAGCAGCAAGACAAGCTGATGAAGCCGGGCATGACTGTGGTTGATTTAGGCTCGGCGCCCGGCAGCTGGTCGCAGTATGTGGTGGGTGTTGTTGGTCAGAGTGGCACGGTGATAGCGTGTGATATATTGCCGATGGATCCCCTGGCAGGCGTGGCTTTTTTGCAGGGCGACTTTCGGGAAGAAGCTGTTTTAGAGGCATTACTGAGCCGGATCGGCGGTAAAACCGTAGATGTGGTACTATCTGATATGGCGCCGAATATGAGTGGTAATGATACCACTGATCAGGCCCGCTCCATGTATCTGGTAGAGCTAGCTTTAGATATGTGTCAAAAAACCTTGAAGCAAAATGGCAGTTTTGTGGTCAAAGTGTTTCAGGGGGATGGCTTTGAAGCCTTTTTAAAGGATATCAGGGCATTATTCAGCACCGTGAAAATACGCAAGCCCGATTCGTCCCGTGCCAGGTCTCGGGAAACATATATCGTGGCGACCGGCTTCAAAGTCTAGTAAAGTAGCCGGTAAATTTTTTTTAAGCGAAGATGAGGTTATAACCTTGAGCGACATGGCAAAAAATCTGATTGTCTGGTTGGTTATCGCAGTAGTACTGATGTCGGTGTTTAACAGCTTCGGCCCGAGTGAAAATGCAGATAGACAAACCAGTTACACCCAGTTTATTAAAGACGTAAACCAGGGCCAGATCCGTGAAGTCAAAATTGAACGCAGCGGTGTCATCACCGGTTTGCGTAACAGTGGTGAACGGTTCGAGACAGTATTACCGGTGAATGATCCTGGTTTAATGAAAGACTTATTAGACCATGACGTTCGGGTGATTGGTGCTAAACCTGAAGAGAGTAGCTGGTTAGCCACTATTTTTATTTCCTGGTTCCCGATGTTGTTATTAATCGGCGTGTGGATTTTCTTTATGCGCCAGATGCAAGGCGGCGGTGGCAAAGGTGCCATGTCGTTTGGTAAGAGCAAAGCACGGCTGATGGGCGAAGACCAGATTAAAACCACTTTTGCTGACGTTGCAGGTTGTGATGAGGCCAAAGAAGAGGTTTCCGAGCTGGTGGATTATCTGCGCGACCCTTCACGCTTTCAAAAGCTGGGTGGTAAAATCCCTAAAGGCGTGCTGATGGTAGGCCCACCGGGCACCGGTAAAACCTTACTGGCAAAAGCCATTGCCGGTGAAGCAAAAGTACCGTTTTTTACTATCTCAGGTTCTGATTTTGTCGAAATGTTTGTAGGTGTTGGTGCCTCTAGGGTACGCGACATGTTTGAGCAAGCGAAAAAAGCAGCGCCATGTATTATTTTCATTGACGAAATTGATGCGGTTGGCCGCCAGCGCGGTGCCGGTTTAGGTGGTGGGCACGATGAGCGCGAGCAAACATTAAACCAGATGCTGGTTGAAATGGATGGTTTTGACGGCAACGAAGGTATTATCGTGATTGCTGCGACCAACCGGCCAGATGTGCTTGATCCGGCTTTATTGCGCCCGGGCAGGTTTGACCGTCAGGTTGTCGTAGGCTTACCGGATGTAAAAGGTCGTGAACAGATTCTAAAAGTTCATATGCGTAAAGTGCCATTGGCGGATGGGGTTGATGCCTCAGTGATTGCTCGCGGTACGCCGGGTTTCTCAGGAGCCGATTTAGCCAACCTGGTTAACGAAGCCGCGTTGTTTGCAGCGCGCAGCAGTTGTCGGGTTGTGTCGATGGACGAATTTGAGAAAGCCAAAGATAAAATCATGATGGGTGCCGAGCGCCGGTCAATGGTGATGACCGAAAAAGAAAAAGAAGCAACCGCGTATCATGAAGCAGGCCATGCCATAGTGGGTCGGTTGGTGCCAGATCATGACCCGGTTTACAAAGTGAGTATTATTCCTCGCGGTCGGGCATTGGGTGTGACCATGTACCTGCCAGAGCGGGATCGGGTAAGCCACAGTAAGCGTCATCTGGAGAGTATGATTAGCTCATTATTTGGTGGTCGGATCGCTGAAGAAGTGATTTATGGCTTTGAGTCCGTGACCACCGGAGCTTCTAACGATATCGAACGCGCCACCGACCTGGCTCGCAAAATGGTGACCCAGTGGGGGTTTTCAGAAAAGCTTGGACCGTTATTGTATGCTGATGAAGAGGGTGAAGTCTTTTTAGGCCGCTCCGTTAGTAAAAATAAACATATGTCGGAAGACACTGTAAAAGCAATAGATGCTGAAATACGGGTGTTTATAGACCGCAACTATGTGCGGGCGAAAGAGTTAATTGAAAAGAATATGGACATATTACATGCGATGAAAGATGCGCTGATGAAATATGAAACCATAGATGCCAAACAGATTGATGACTTGATGGAGCGTCGTGAAGTGCGCCAGCCTGAAAACTGGGAGCCGCGAGATAAAGGCAACAGTGATGACGATTCATCAGGTAAAGCGAAAGTCGAAAAAGAAGGGCCGGTAGCAACCGATAAACCGTCAGAGGGCAATCTGCATTAATACTACGGTTAACGCTGTGTGCTGAAATATGCAGTAACTGCATGCACTTATCGTAAAGTCTGTTTATACTCCAAACCCCGGCATGCCGGGGTTTGTTTATTTAATTGCCCGCATGCAACGTAATAGGGTTAAAGGGTGCCACTATGCTGTTAAAACTTCCCCGCCAACGTCAGTTAGATTTGAGCCGCCCGGTGGTTATGGGCATTTTGAATATTACGCCCGATTCGTTTTCAGACGGTGGTCAGCATCTTGCGCCAGATGCAGCGCTGCGTCAGGCTGAACAAATGTTAACTGATGGCGCGACGATTATCGATCTCGGTGGTGAGTCAACCCGCCCGGGCGCTAGTGCCGTGCCGTTGCAGCAAGAGCTGGATCGGGTGCTGCCAGTAATTGAAGCTATACGGCAACGCTTTGATTGTGTGATATCGATTGATACCAGCAAAGCTGAAGTCATGTCAGCTGCGGTTAAGGCCGGTGCCGATATGATTAATGACGTGCAGGCATTGCAAGGCGAAGGTGCGTTGCAATGTGCTGCAGAATTACAGGTACCGGTATGCCTGATGCACATGCTGGGCGAACCCCGCACCATGCAACAACAGCCACAATATGATGATGTTGTGGCAGAGGTGATTAAATTTTTGCAACGTCGGACGCTGGATTGTCAGTTTGCTGGTATTACCAAGGATCAGATTATCCTGGATCCAGGTTTTGGTTTTGGTAAAAATATGAGCCATAACTATCAGTTACTGGCCGCAATAGCGCAACTGAGCGACTTGGGTTATCCGGTACTGGCAGGTATGTCAAGAAAATCAATGATTGGCAATTTATTAAAGGTGCCGGTTGAACAGCGTTTGGCAGGCAGTCTGGCCTGTGCCACAATTGCAGCATTACAAGGCGCCCGGATAATCCGGGTGCATGACGTGAAAGAGACGGTACAGGCAGTGCAGGTAGCCACTGCAGTACGCTATGGAGTAGAAGCATGAGCAGAAAATATTTTGGTACCGATGGTGTACGTGGCCGGGTGGGTGAGTTTCCAATCACTCCGGAATTTGCGATGAAACTGGGCTGGGCCGCCGGCCGGGTTTTATCAGCACGTGGTACTCGAAAAGTGCTGATTGGCAAGGATACCCGGATCTCTGGCTACTTATTGGAAACAGCGCTTGAAGCTGGTCTCATCGCTGCCGGCGTCGATGTTCGTTTACTTGGTCCTATGCCGACACCGGCGGTCGCATACCTAACCCGGACATTCCGGGCAGAGGCAGGCATTGTGATCAGTGCCTCGCATAATCCTTATTATGACAACGGCATTAAATTTTTCTCTGCCGATGGCACCAAATTACCCGATGAAGTCGAGCTGGCCATTGAGCATGAGCTTGAACAGCCTATGGTATGTGAGCCCTCTGAGAAGCTGGGCCGGGCAATGCGCATTGAAGATGCAGCAGGGCGCTATATTGAGTTTTGTAAAAGTCATCTTAAAAACCATTTATCATTAAAGGGCCTGAAGATTGTTATCGATTGTGCTCATGGTGCCACCTACCATATTGCACCGGCAGTATTTAAAGAACTGGGCGCAGAAGTTATTGCCATTGGCTGCAAACCCGACGGCTTAAATATTAATGACAAGTGTGGCGCAACCCATACCGATTTATTACAGCAAACAGTGCTTGAGCAGCAAGCCGATTTAGGTATTGCCTACGATGGTGACGGCGACCGCGTTATGATGCTGGACCAGCAAGGACGGGTGCTGGATGGTGACGAAATTGTCTATATTATTGCCCGCTGCGCGCAGCGCGAAAAAACCTTACAAGGCGGTGTTGTCGGTACCCTGATGAGTAACCTTGGTCTGGAGTTAGCGCTGGCGGAACTGGATATTCCGTTTGTGCGAAGTGCAGTCGGTGATCGCTATGTCATGGAGCTGCTGCGTGAGAAGAACTGGCGGATTGGAGGTGAAAACTCCGGCCATGTGCTTAACTTAGATTATACCTGCACTGGTGATGGTATTATCGCGTCGTTACAGGTCCTAAATGCCATGCTGGTAACCGGTGAAAGCCTGGCTCAATTGAGCGAAGGTATGCATAAATTACCGCAGGTACTGGTAAATGTTAAATTTGAAAAAGGCACCGCACCACTTGAAAAGCAGCATGTTATTCAGAAAATAGCCGAAGTGGAGAGCTTGCTGGCAGGTAAGGGCCGGGTGTTGATCCGTAAATCAGGTACTGAACCTCTTATCCGGGTAATGGTTGAAGGTGAAGATGCTATCCTGGTACGTGAATATGCCGAGCAAATCGCGGCGGCGGTCAAACTGGCAAGCTGAATGTTAACTACGGCGTGTTGAGCATTTTAACCGCAGTTAGTCTGTTGTTTCGTGGTTATTACTTGTTCTTAGCGGCATGCTTGGTTAGTATCCCGGCGCATTAAAATAGGAAATAACGTTATGCCTGCAAAAAAATTAATCGCTGCCAACTGGAAGATGAATGGTTCCAGAGCACTGATTGAAACTGTTTCGCAGCAGTTAACGACCCTAAATTCAGAGGTTGATGTTTTGATCTGTCCGCCGGCAACCTTGCTGGCGTATTTTCCGGTCAGTGGGCATTATTCGTTAGGTGCTCAGGATATCAGTGAGCATGCTGAAGGGGCCTATACCGGCGAGCTCAGTGGTGGTTTAATTAAAGAGGCCGGCGCCAGTTTTGTTTTAGCCGGGCATTCAGAGCGCCGCCAGTATCACGCTGAGTCAGATCAGCTGATTTGTGCAAAAATACAGCAGGCAGTTACTGCCGGTTTAACGCCAGTGCTTTGTATTGGCGAAACATTAGCTGAACGCCAGCAAGAAAATACTGAGCAGGTTATTGCGAAACAATTAGCGGCGGTGTATGCTTCGCACCCCGAATTACTGGCAAAATCAGTAATTGCGTACGAGCCAGTGTGGGCTATTGGTACGGGTGAATCGGCATCACCGGAACAGGCGCAGGAGACACATGCGTTTATTCGGCGCCAGCTTGCTGAGTATGATAGTAAAGCGGCGGTAAACGTAAGAATATTATATGGCGGCAGTGTAAACGCAGCAAATTGTCAGGCACTGTTTACACAAGCTGATATCGATGGTGCATTGGTTGGCGGTGCCAGCCTGAAACCAGCAGAATTTATGCAAATTTGCCAAAGTGCAAAGGACTAAGCATGTACGAGATTATAATTGTAGTTTATTTATTGGTAGCCATGGCGTTAATTGGCCTGGTATTAATTCAGCATGGTAAAGGCGCTGACATGGGTGCTGCCTTTGGAGCAGGTGCTTCTTCAACCGTGTTTGGCTCATCGGGTACCGGCAATTTCTTAACAAAAACCACGACGGTGTTGGCAACGTTGTTTTTCGTATTAAGTATTGTGTTAGGTAATTACACCGCGAAGCAAAGCGCACCGGTCGATGAATGGGATTTATCTGCTCCTGCTGTTGAGCAGGCACCCGTGAAGAAAGATGATAACAGCGATATACCGGTAGGTTAACCTCTTATTTAAGCCGAGGTGGTGAAATTGGTAGACACGCTATCTTGAGGGGGTAGTGTCTTCGGACGTGCGGGTTCAAGTCCCGCTCTCGGCACCAACTAAATCAATAGCTTTGTGATGCAAGGCTTGCGATAACAGGCAAGGCGCTATATAATATGCGCCATTACACGGACGCGGGATGGAGCAGTCTGGTAGCTCGTCGGGCTCATAACCCGAAGGTCGTCGGTTCAAATCCGGCTCCCGCAACCAACTTTTCAACAATACTTCATTGGCGATATGGGTGTTGTTCGGATGTTACTTCGCCCCGCTTGTTCGGGGCGTTTTCGTATCTGGCGTGTCAGTTTTATGCAGTAATGGGCGCTATGCCCATTTTTTATTGGTGTATTCGGAGGTCTTTTTGACTAAACAAGAACAACAACTGGTTGAGTTGTTGAACCCGACAGTTACTGCTGCCGGTTTTGATTTATGGGGTATTGAGCTGCTGCGTGCCGGCCGCCACACCACATTGCGTCTGTATATTGATCATAGTGACGGTATTACAGTCGAGAATTGTGCTTTGGTAAGTCGTGAAGTGAGCGCGGTATTAGATGTAGAAGATCCAATCCCTAACGAATACACCCTTGAAGTATCGTCGCCGGGTTTAGCCCGTCCGCTGTTTACCGAAGCACACTTTATACAGGCAGTAGGTCAGCAAATTGAAGTGAAGCTGACAATTGCGCAAGATAACAGAAGAAAATTCAAAGGCATGTTGCAGGCGATTGACGCTGACATGCTCGTTATGGAAGTCGATGGCAAACCCTATCGTTTGCTGCTGGATAATATAGACAAAGCAAACGTGGTACCGGTTTTTTAAGGTATTCGGGTCGCGTCAGAACGAGGCAGATACAATGGCAAAAGAAATATTATTGGTTGTCGATGCAGTATCAAATGAAAAATCAGTACCGCGGGAAAAAATATTCCAGGCACTGGAGTTTGCATTAGCTGCAGCCACTAAAAAGAAAAACGAAGGCGATATTGAAGTTCGGGTAAATATTGACCGTAAAACTGGTTCGTATGAAACCTTTCGACGTTGGGAAGTGGTCGCAGATGATGCGGTGCAGGAACACCCTACCCGGGAAATTACCTTATCAGCAGCACAGTATGATGCGCCAGAGGTACAGATTGGTGATTTCTACGAAGAGCAAATCGACTCTATCGAATTTGACCGTATTACCACCCAAATGGCCAAGCAGGTTATCGTACAAAAAGTGCGTGAAGCTGAACGGTCTCAGGTAGTTGAAGCTTATATTGACCAAGTAGGCGAGCTGGTAACCGGCATCGTTAAAAAGGTCAATCGTGACAGCATTATCGTTGATTTAGGGAATAACGCCGAAGCGATGTTACCGCGCGAAGAAATGCTGCCGCGGGAAACGTATCGTCCAGGCGATAGGATCCGTACCTTATTATTTGATGTGAAGCCAGAAGCACGCGGCGCTCAGCTTTTTTTAAGCCGTGCCCGTCCGGAAATGCTGCTTGAGTTGTTCCGGATTGAAGTGCCTGAAATTGGCGAAGAAATGATAGAACTGCGTGGTGCAGCCCGTGATCCGGGTTCTCGGGCAAAAATTGCAGTTAAAAGTAATGATCGCCGGATAGATCCGGTCGGCGCTTGCGTTGGCATGCGTGGTTCACGGGTACAGGGCGTGTCGAACGAGCTGGCCGGTGAACGGGTTGATATCGTGTTGTACGATGATAACGATGCCCAATTCGTTATTAACGCGATGGCTCCGGCAGAGGTGGCTTCGATTATTGTTGATGAAGACGCTCATTCGATGGACATTGCCGTTGAAGACTCTAACCTGGCTATGGCGATTGGTCGTAATGGCCAGAACGTGCGCTTAGCCAGTCAGTTAACAGGTTGGGAGCTGAACGTAATGTCGGTTTCTGATATGAAGAAAAAGCATCAGGAAGAGACTGAGAAAGTGCGTCAGGCCTTTATGGATGCGCTGGAAATTGACGAAGATTTTGCTGATGTACTGGTTGACGAAGGTTTTTCTACTTTGGAAGAAGTGGCCTATGTACCCATCAGCGAATTACTGTCGATAGACGGTTTTGACGAAGAAATTGTAGAAGAGCTGCGTGGCAGAGCAAAAGCGGTGCTAACCACTCGTGCGCTAGCCAGCGAAGAATCATTAGAAGATGCCAAGCCAACCGAAGCGCTATTAGCGTTAGAAGGCTTAGACACCCATACCGCGTACGTGATTGCCAGCAAAGGTGTAACTACCCTGGACGATCTGGCCGATTTAGGTGTCGACGATTTATTAGATATAGCAGATATAACTGAGCAAAAAGCCGCAGAGCTGATAATGGCTGCCCGCAATATTGTTTGGTTTAGTGAAAGTAACTGAGTAGTCAACGGAGGTAACAACACAAATGGCAGAAGTCACCATAGAGAAGCTGGCCAGTGATGTCGGTACAACTGTTGATCGGTTAGTACAACAATTTGCTGATGCAGGTATTACTAAAGCTGCGGGGCAGCAGGTATCTGAAGATGAGAAAAAAACCCTGCTGTTACATTTAAGCAAGCAGCATGGCGGTAAATCATCAGAACCTTCCAAGCTTACCCTTAAGCGTAAAGAAAAAACCACGTTAAGTGTGGCCGGCGGCGCCGGGCGTAACCGGGAAATTCAGGTTGAAGTGCGTAAGCAGAAAACCTACATCAAAAAACCGGTTGTGGACGAAGCGACTTTAAAAGCCCAGGAAGAAGCCCGTTTGGCGGAAGAACAGGCTAACGCAGAAGCGAATCGCGCCAAGCAGGAAGCCGAGCATAAGGCACGTGAAATTGCTGCCGCTAAAGCGAAAGAAGAAGCGGAGCGTAAAGCGGCAGAAGCGAAGAAACGTGAAGAAGCGAAACAGGCTCAGCTGTTAAAAGACGATCCGGAAGAAGCGGCGCGTCGTGCCGCGAAAGAAGAAGCTAAGCGTGAAGCTGAGCACATGCGTCAGCAACAAGAAGCCGAAGCGCTGCGCAAGCTGGAAGAAGAAGCCAAGAAACAGGCAGAAGCAGCACGCAAGCTGGCTGAAGAAAACAGTGAACGCTGGGCCCAGGAAGAAAAAGCCAAATCAACTGAAAAAGACGATTACCACCTGACCAGCAATGAATTTGCTAAACAGGCAGAAGACGAAGTTGACGCCAAAGAAGAGCGTGCTGGTCGTCGTGGTGTGGGTAAAAAAGCCCCGCCAGCCAAAGGTAAAAAGAAAGATGATGGTAATGACAAGGAAGCCTTTAACCGTGCTAACCGTCATACTAAGAAAAAGAAAACGCCAACCAGCATGCAGCATGGCTTTAATAAGCCTGCCCAGCCGGTAGAGCGTGAAGTGAAAATTGGTGAAACCATTACTGTTGCCGAGCTCGCCTCTAAAATGGCGGTAAAAGCGTCTGAAGTGATTAAAGCCATGATGAAGATGGGCGCCATGGCGACCATTAATCAGGTCATTGATCAGGAAACAGCGGCCATTGTTTGTGAAGAGATGGGCCACAAGTTCACCCTGACCAAAGAGAATGAATTGGAAGAGGCGGTAATGTCTGACCGCGAAGGTGAAGGCGAGCTGGAGCCACGGGCGCCAGTTGTTACCGTAATGGGTCACGTTGACCATGGTAAAACGTCACTACTGGACTACATTCGTAAAGCTAAAGTTGCTGATGGCGAAGCCGGTGGTATTACCCAGCATATTGGTGCTTATCACGTTGAAACTGACCGCGGTATGGTGACGTTCCTTGATACACCTGGCCATGCTGCGTTTACCTCAATGCGAGCTCGCGGTGCTAAAGCAACGGATATCGTTATTCTGGTGGTTGCAGCGGATGACGGCGTCATGCCGCAAACCAAAGAAGCAATCCAGCATGCCAAAGCAGCAGGCGTGCCACTGGTGGTCGCAGTAAACAAGATTGATAAAGCAGAAGCGGATCCTGACAGAGTAAGAAACGAGCTATCCCAGTTCGATGTTATCTCTGAGCAATGGGGCGGCGACACGCAGTTTGTGCAGGTATCGGCCAAATCTGGTATTGGTATTGATGACTTACTGGAAGCGATCCTTAACCAGGCCGAACTGCTGGAATTAAAAGCGGTTAAAAAAGGTCTGGCACGTGGTGCAGTTATCGAATCCCGCTTAGATAAGGGCCGCGGTCCGGTTGCCTCTATTCTGGTGCAGGAAGGCACGCTGAATCAGGGCGATATCGTATTGTGTGGCTTTGAATACGGCCGTGTCCGGGCGATGCGCGATGAAAATGGTCGTGACGTAAAATCTGCAGGTCCGTCAATTCCGGTTGAAATTTTAGGTTTATCAGGCGTACCTCAGGCTGGTGACGAAGTTACCGTGGTTAAAGATGAGCGTAAAGCACGTGAAGTTGCTTTATATCGTCAGGGTAAATTCCGTGATGTTAAGCTGGCGCGTCAGCAAAAAGCTAAACTTGAAAACATGTTTGCTAACATGGAAGAGGGCGATGTTTCTGAACTTAACCTGGTATTAAAAGGTGATGTGCAAGGCTCGGTACAGGCGATTTCTGAATCACTGGCTAAACTGTCTACTGATGAAGTGAAAATTAAAATCATTGGTAGCGGCGTAGGTGGTATTACCGAAACTGACGTAACCCTTGCTGCAGCATCGCAGGCCATCATTATCGGCTTCAACGTTCGTGCTGATGCGTCAGCCCGTAAGATGATAGAAGATGAAGGTCTGGATTTACGTTACTACAGCATCATTTATGAGCTGTTAGATGAAGTAAGAGCCGCCATGACCGGTATGCTGGCACCAGAGTTTAAACAGCAAATTATCGGTTTAGCGCAGGTACGTGATGTGTTCCGTTCACCGAAGTTCGGCGCGATTGCCGGCTGTATGGTAACTGAAGGCTTGATTAAACGTAACGCCCCTATCCGGGTGCTGCGTGATAACGTGGTTATCTATGAAGGCGAGCTGGAATCACTGCGTCGCTTTAAAGACGATGTGAACGAAGTCAGAAACGGCTTTGAATGTGGTATCGGTGTTAAAAATTACAACGACGTTCGTGAAGGCGATCAGATCGAAGTATTTGAAACCATTCAGGTTGAACGTACCTTATAAAGTACCGCTGGCAACACATAGTACAGGGGCCTTTAGTGCCCCTGTTGTGTTTTCCCTGACCCCAAATTTGGAATGCTTAACATGGCAAAAGAATTCTCCCGCGTTGACCGGTTGTCTCAACACATTAAGAAAGAGATGGCGGTTATTCTGCAGCGCGAAATTAAAGATCCGCGCTTGCACTCAATGATTACTGTGTCTGACGTCGAAGTATCACGTGATCTGTCACATGCCAAGGTGTTTGTTACCTTTCTAGGTATGGATGACAGCAAGGTGGAAGACAATCTGAAAATTTTAAATGATGCCGCTGGCTATGTCCGCAGTTTAATTGGCAAGCGCATTCAGACCCGGATTGTGCCGCATATCCGCTTTGCCTTTGACCAGTCATTAAATGAAGGGATCCGCATGGCAAGTTTAGTGGCATCAGTGCGCCAGGAAGATGAGAGAAAGCGCAAAGATGCCGGCATGGAGCCGACAGATACTGATTCAGATACGAACGGCGACGGAGCTAATGAGTAATGGCACGTAAAAATGCCAGAGCAGTTAATGGCATTCTGTTACTGGATAAGCCGTTGGAAGTTAGTAGCAACGGCATTTTGCAACGGGTTCGCTGGCTATACCAGGCACAAAAAGCCGGGCATACCGGCGCACTGGATCCGATGGCATCTGGTTTATTACCCATTTGTTTTGGTGAGGCCACTAAGTTTAGTCAGTTCTTACTGGATACGGATAAAACTTATCTGGTGACTGCCTGTTTTGGAGTAAGAACCAGCACCAGCGATGCAGAGGGTGAGGTAATTAGCGAACGGCCTGTTAACTTTAGCGACACAGAGCTGGAGCAGGCGCTTAACAGCCTGCGGGGCGATATTCTGCAAGTACCCACCATGTTCTCCGCGTTAAAGTACCAGGGTCAGCCACTTTATAAGTATGCCCGTCAGGGTATTACCATAGAGCGGGAAGCCCGGCCAATTACCATATTTAAGTTTGAACTGTTACGGCGTAGCGGTAAGCACGCTGATTTTGTGGTTCATTGCTCTAAAGGCACTTATATTCGCACCCTGATTGACGATTTAGGGGAGCTATTGGGCTGTGGTGGCCATGTCAGCAAATTACACCGCACCCAGGTAGGGCCTTTTACTGCTGCGCAAATGGTAAAGCCTGCCCAGCTAGATGCCATGGCAGAGCAATGCCACAGCAGTGCCGATTTTAGGCCATTAGACGCGTTATTACTGCCATTGGATGCCGGTATTGTTGCTATGCCAGCGATTGTACTTAGTGCTGAGCAACAACATCAGTTGCAACATGGCCAGCACTGCAGTGTCGCAGCGGATGATATTGCTGCGATTAAGTTAATCGGGCCAGGCCAGGTATTCTTTGGTATCGGCCAGGTACAGCAAGGCGTACTGAGTTCACGCCGCTTGCTGAACACCAGTGCTGTACAACAAGCCGCTACGGCAATAAACGCCTTGTAAAAAGACAGTAAAGTGCTATTATACGCCGGATTTTCTGGGGTCTGCTGGATGAGTGATCGGCGATACCCTTATTTTAGTTCACTCACATTGGAGTTAAATATGTCATTAAGCGCTGCTGATAAAGCAAAAATTGTTGCTGACTACGCTGTAAAAGAAGGCGATACTGGTTCACCAGAAGTACAGGTTGCCCTGTTAACTGCGTCAATCACTCACCTGCAAGGCCACTTTGCTGAACACAAGCACGACTTCCATTCTCGTCGTGGTTTGTTACGTATGGTTAGCCAGCGTCGTAAGCTGTTAGATTACTTAAAAGGCAAAGATCAGAGCCGTTACACTACCCTGATCGGTCGTTTAGGTTTACGTCGTTAATCGCTAAGCGATAACGTTGCAAAAAAAGAGGCTTTTTAGCCTCTTTTTTTATGGGAAAGATTTAAACACTATTTTTACTGAGCTCTTTACTGAACTATCTTTTGTAACCGGTTACAGAGTATACTGTGCAGGCAGAAAACACAGAGAAAAACATCGCAATTCGGCGATTAAGATTAAGGAAATACACACGTGACTCCCATCGTAAAATCATTTCAGTTTGGCCAACATACCTTTACTTTAGAAACCGGCGTAATCGCCCGTCAGGCAGATGCCGCAGTGCTGGCCAGCCTGGGAGATACTTCAGTTTTAGTAACTGTTGTTGGTAAAAAAGAACCTAAACCTGGTCAGGACTTTTTCCCGTTAACCGTAAACTACCAGGAAAAGATGTATGCAGCTGGCCGTATTCCGGGTGGCTTCTTCAAACGTGAAGGCCGGCCAAGTGAGGGCGAAACGCTAATTTGCCGCTTAATCGACCGTCCTATCCGTCCATTATTCCCGGAAGGCTTTACCAATGAAGTTCAGGTTATTGCTACGGTAGTATCAGTACAACCTGAAATTCAGCCAGATATCGTCGCCTTAATTGGTACTTCAGCGGCTTTAGCATTATCAGGTATTCCGTTCGCTGGCCCGATTGGTGCGGCGCGGGTGGGTTATATCAATAACCAGTATGTATTAAACCCGTCAGAAGAAGAGCTGAAAAGCTCAAAACTCGACTTAGTCGTTGCTGGTACCAATAACGCGGTACTGATGGTCGAATCAGAAGCGAACATTCTGTCAGAAGACGT
>NZ_JBFJPY010000069.1:0-18034 GCF_041616895.1 Arsukibacterium sp. | reverse complement strand
TATTCATAACGAAGGGCATCTATCGGGTTTAAGCGTGAGGCTTTAATAGCCGGCGCCAGACCAAATACCACGCCAATTAACGTGGTAAAGCCAATGGCCAGTAACACGGCCCACAATGGCACCAGTGCTTCGGGCATCGCCGGCATCATCAGGCCAATAAAACTGGCAACACCAGCGCCGAGTGCCAGGCCAATAATGCCGCCAAATAAGGATAGAACCAGCGCCTCGACCAGAAACTGGATCAGAATAAACTGCGGCGTAGCCCCCAGCGCCTTAACAATACCAATTTCGCGGGTACGCTCGGTAACGGATACCAGCATTATATTCATTACGCCAATGCCGCCAACCAGCAAGCTGATACTGACCACGCCGCCGGCGACCAGGGTAATGGTGCTGGTAATGGTATTGAACTGCTCTATCATGCGCTCCGCACTGACAAATTCAAACGGATCGGGATCATCGGCTGCTAATTTATAGTGCTGACGCAGCACGGCGCGCATTTGTTGCTGTATTTGTTTGGCATCGGCGCCGGGCGCCGGGCGAAACATCACATCAATATTTCGCGCCGCGCGCTCACCAGAGAGCGAGCGAATGGTACTGAACGGCGCAATAATATAATTATCCTGATCAAAACCAAACATACTGCCGCGGGTTTCAGCCACGCCTATGATCCGAAACCAGTCACCGGATAAATTAATAAACTCACCAACCGGGTTAGCGGGTAAATCAAGCTGTTTAATTAATGATGAGCCAATGAAAGCCACGCGGCGGCGCCGATCATCATCACTGCCGGATAAAAACCGGCCTGATTCCGGATATACCCGCACTACATTCTGATAACTGCTGTCGGTACCAATGATTTGAGATTGCGCAGTGTTGCGGCCATATTGCACCTGAGAGCCCATGCTAAATGCCTGCATACTGGCCGTCATATCTTCAACATTGCTTATCCGGCTTTTTAACAGCAGAAAATCATCATAATGCAGCCGGTTTTGCAGGCCGAGCATTTGCTGGTTTGTTGGGGTGTAGGCACGAAGCGTGATCATATCGCTACCTAAGTCATCCAGCTGACTGGTAATACTGTGACTAAGCCCCTGCATAATGGCAACCACGGTAATGACCGCGGCTACGCCGATAATAATACCCAGTGTGGTCAGAGCGCTGCGCAGGCCATGGGCCCGAATAGAGGCAAAGGCCGCTTTGGTTCCCTCAAAACCAGCATGGAGTAATTTAAGCATCGGCGGTTACTTCCTGTGGGTTTCGAAAATCCTGTTCCACTTCGCCGTCAACCAGCCGGATCACCCGCTGGCAATGGTCGGCAATATCCTGCTCGTGGGTTACCAGAATAATGGTATGACCTTCCTGATGCAGCTGGTCAAATAATTTCATAATGTCTTTGGTGGTTTTGCTGTCCAGGTTACCAGTGGGCTCATCACCCAGCAAAATGCGCGGCTTGGTCACCAGTGCCCTGGCAATAGCGACCCGCTGACGTTGCCCGCCGGACAACTGGTTAGGTAAATGTCCGGTTTTATCGCTAAGTCCAACCCGGCGTAATGCCTCTAATGCCAGCGTTTTACGCTCACTGTTTGCCATTAACCGGTAAATAAGCGGCTGCATAACATTGGCCAGCACGGTGGCACGAGGCAGCAGATTAAAACTTTGAAAAATAAAGCCTACGGCCTCATTACGAAGCTCGGCCAGTTCCGTTTCATTCATGGTAGAGACATCGCGACCGGCCAACTGGTAATCACCGCCACTTGGCGAATCTAAGCAACCGAGAATATTCATTAAGGTTGATTTACCGGAACCAGACGGCCCAATAATAGCGACATAGTCATTTTCGACAATGGCTAAATCAACCTGCTTTAATGCGTAAAATGTCTCATCAGCCATCTGATAACTTTTACTGACTTGACTAAGCTTTATAACGGCGTTGCTCATCTTAGTCTTCCTGCCGCTCTGTGTTTAGCCGTCGCCCTTCACTTAACCCCAGCATGGTGCGGGCAGGGCCAACGATGACTTCATCATCTATCTGCAGGCCGCTGACAATTTCCTGTGCGATATCCGTGGCCATGCCAAGAGTTACGGTTCGTTTTGTCGCAACGCCATCGGCCACTTTCCAGACAAAGTAATCATCACCTTTTTGGGTGTTTTGCTGAATAGCGGCAATCGGTACCTGCAGGCTGTGTTGCTTTTGTGACAAAATAATTTCAGCGCGGCAACTCATGCCGGGATACAGCGCAATATCTTCAGGTTGCAGCAAAACCTTAACCCGGAAGGACAAGCTCTGGCTTTGATTCATGTACCTTGCCGATGTGGCAATTTGGATAACCTCACCCTTAATGGCCTGATGCGGGTATGCGGCGGCATAAATTTCCGCTTGTTGTCCCAGGTGTACATTAGCAATATCGGCTTCATCTACCCGCAACTCCGCCAGAATGGCACTGGGATCGGCCAGAGTCATTAGCGGGCTGCCAATAATATTGGTGCTGCCTGCGATCACGGTCTCGCCCGGTTTAATATCCACCGTGGATAACAGGCCGGCAATGGGTGCCCGGTATACGGTTTTATTTAAGTTGTCTTCTGCCATCGCCAGGGTCGCCTGGCCTTGCTGCAATGCAGCCTGGCTGGCGCGCACGTTAATGTGGGCGATATCCAGCTGGCTTTGCAGGCTGTCGATGGTTTCCTGCTGAATAAGGCCATTGCTGTAAAGTTGCTGCTGGCGACTGAACTGCCGTTGCAAATCAGCCAATTGCGCTTTGGCCCGGGCAATATCGATTTGCTGGCTTTGCACCATGGCCCGGGTACGGTTAACGTCAGCAGCAAACGCGGTGTCATCCAGGCGCATCAGCACCTGACCTTTTTCGACTACATCACCTTCTGCCACTAACACTTCCAGTACCCGGCCGGTTACTTCAGAGCGGATCTGAATTTGGGTGTTAAACTCCAGATTACCTGATGCCAGTATACTGTCGGCCAGCGCACCCTCAGTAACCAGTGCCGTGGTAACACTGGTGGTTTGCTGTTGTTTGCGGTATTGGCTCAGGCCAATTAAGCCTGCCAGCACCACCACGATGACCAGCAGTATCAGCATTTTTTTCATCGGTAAATTCCGTTTATTCGATTCAGATAAACACGGCCCACAGGCCATAAATAACTAGCAGCGGCAGAAAACCGAGTAGGGTGCTTTTTGCAGCGCTATAACCACTCCAGCTATGCAGGCCTACCGCAAATAAACCGCTGATCCACAGAAAGATTAAGTTGAAATTCTCAGCCCAGGCATACCAGGCCTGACCCGGTTCCAGTCCCAGAACTAATTGATTAATCGACAAATAGTTAGCGGTAGTAAGCGGTAAATTTGGATCACTGCTGAGTAACACCAGCACAATTAATCCAAGCATATTAATAACCCCTGGCATGTTGCTCCAGATGGCCATGGCAAACCAGTCACCATATGGGCGTTTTTGACCAGGGTTGCCCACCAGCATTAAATACAACGCCATAATAGCCAGCATGATGGGCGTCATGACCAGCAGCGCGCCAACGGAAATAATACCTGTTTTATCAGCCATTTGTCCCATTACCGCGCGGCTTTGCTCTATTTCTGCCGGGGTCATGTTGTGGGCCGCCTGGGCAATTTGCTGCTCAACAATCCACTCTGGGCTCATACCGGAATAAAAGTACCAGATACCGATAGTGTTGACCGCAAGAATGATTAATAAAGGCAACCAGCTCCAGCCTTTTTTCTCGGGTAACACATTGAATACTTGCTTGGGTGCGACATAAATATCGACCAGCGCCTGACCAACATTTTTACTCATGAGTGCTCTCCATTGTCGTTGTTATAATTCATTTTTTTTGTCAGTAGTTTGCCACTGCATGCCACACCTATCAGACCAAACCAGGCGATCATTGACAAGCCGGCCGGGATATTAGCCAGGGCTATTTTCCCCAGATGCTGGCGATTAAAAAATATCGCAATATATGTTGGGACAAAATAGATAACTAAAAACAATGGTATAAACCAAAGTAAAAACCCGGCACTGCTTTGCTCGTAAAGGTGAAGCCACTCTGACGACTCAAACATATCATGCTCCTGCGTAACCACTAATAAATTAAATGTAACGATATTTTGCAAAGATTTAGCTAACTGTGAGAATACTAAAGTGAATTCACGTCAGGCAGGTTAAAAATATGATAAGCGGTTAATTGCGGTGATTTTCGGCAAGATGCACTATAACGTGGAGTGATGAAAGGCTCAGGCAGGGGGTTGGCTGCCAATAAATTGAAAGCGGGCCAGCTCTTCGCCGGCGATGGTGACATTTTCAGCGAACATAGTGGCCGGACGGGCCCACAAACCACTGTCGCCATAAAGCGGCCGGTATATGACCAGCCATTCTTCAGTTTCGCTATGCCTGGCCAGCTCAATAACCTGATAATAAGCGCCTTTGTAATGCTGATAATAACCGCGTGCTATATCGGGCTCAGGGCTGTTAACCTGCTCAGCGCTGTTATCTCGCTCAGGGCTGTTAACTCGCTCAGGGCTGTTGCTCATACCAACCTTCAAAAATAATTTGGGCCGACAGGCTATCTACTTTATCTTTCGCCAGTTTACGATAGCCGCCTTGTGCAAATAACCGGCTTCGGGCATCGGCGGTTGAGAGCCGTTCATCATGAAATTCCACAGCTAAACCAAAGCGGCCATGTAGCCGATTGGCAAATTTGCGGGTACGCACGGTAAAGTCCTGCTCGCTGCCGTCCATGTTAAGCGGCAGGCCCACCAGCAATAATTGCGGTTGCCAGTCGCTAATTAATTTCGCTACCTGATCCCAGTTAGGAATGCCGTCTTGTGCCTTAAGGGCACTAAGTAAGGTGGCGCTGCCGGTAAGCTCATTGCCTACCGCCACGCCGATGCTTTTGGTGCCGTAATCAAAACTGAGTACGGTTCTGTTACTGCTCATTATGCGTGGCCGGCCTCTGTGGTAAGTTGCCAGGTTTTAATACCCATCGTTGCTGTGGCAG
The DNA here is from genome assembly GCF_041616895.1 of Arsukibacterium sp. GTDB lineage: Bacteria > Pseudomonadota > Gammaproteobacteria > Enterobacterales > Alteromonadaceae > Alishewanella. The sequence goes on along the minus strand of NZ_JBFJPY010000069.1, from coordinate 13,012 downwards.
ATTGCCATTTTTCAGCATGGCTTAAATCAAAAATAATGGTGTTATCAGCCGGGATCACCAGCCAGCTATTGTCGCTGATTTCCTGTTCAAGCTGACCGGCTGTCCAACCGGCATAACCAAGGGCAAGTAAAAACTTCTCAGGTGCGGCCTTAGTAGTTAGGTCCATTAAAATGTCTTTTGAGGTGGTTACCATCAGGCCATTATTCAGCTCCAGGCTACTGTGGTAACCGCCTTTAGGGCTGTGTAACACAAAGCCGCGGTCGCTTTGCACCGGGCCTCCAGCGCATACTGCCCTGCGGGCAACTGCACTGTTGCCGTCAAACTCTATTTCTAATTGTTCCAATAATTCAGCCACGGTCACATTCAGCGGATGGTTAATTACAATTCCCATCGCGCCCTCTGCAGAATGTTCACAAATATAGGTGACACTGCGCTTAAACATCGGATCGTCCAGTGCAGGCATCGCAATAAGAAAATGATTCTGGAAATCTTGCATAACAACCTCACTTTTAAAGTTACATTATTATGGTTACAACATTCAGGTGACGGCCAGGCGTTGTTCGATGGCATCGAATAACATACCGGTAATACTGACCGGATAAGCCGCCTCGATTTCGCGAATACAGGTGGGACTGGTGACATTGATCTCTGTAAGCTTATCACCTATTACATCTAATCCCACAAAAATGAGTCCTTTTTCTTTCAGTACCGGCCCAAGCGCCCGGGCAATCGCCCAATCTGAATCTGATAACGGTCTTGCTTCTCCGCGGCCACCGGCTGCCAGGTTGCCGCGGGTTTCGCCACTGGCCGGAATTCGGGCCAGACAATAGGGTACCGGCTCGCCATCAATCACTAATATCCGTTTATCACCTTCTGATATTTTGGCGATATACTGTTGTGCCATCGCATAGCGGCTGCCATGCTCAGTCAGAGTTTCGATTATCACGCTGACATTGGCATCACCGGGTTTTAAACGAAATATGGACGCGCCGCCCATGCCGTCCAGTGGTTTAAGAATGACATCCTGCTCGGCCTGATAAAACGCTTTTAACCGGGCCGCATCACGGCTAACCAGGGTTTTTGGGGTGAACTGGCTGAACCAGACGGTATACAGTTTTTCATTGGCATCACGCAGGCTTTGCGGCTTATTAACGATTAAACTGCCCGCTTGCTCTGCCCGCTCCAAAATATAAGTGGCGTAAATATATTCGGTATCGAACGGCGGATCTTTGCGCATTAAAATAACGTTTAAATCTGCCAGGGCAATATCTTGCTGCTTGTTAAACTGATACCAGCTTCGATTGTCTTCACGTAAGGTTAGCGTTTTGGTTGTGGCCCGAGCTTCACCTTCCAGCAAATACAAATCGGCCATTTCCATGTAGTGAATTTCATAGCCGCGGTGCTGTGCTTCAAGCAACATAGCAAAGCTGGAATCTTTTTTAATGTTGATCTGGCTGATAGGGTCCATTACAACCCCCAATTTAATTGCTGTCATAGAAGCCTCAGGCGAGATCGCCAAATTGCAGTTGTAAGGCACTAATTGCCGTTAGTGCCGCTGTTTCCGTGCGTAACACTCTTGGTCCGAGCTGAATGCCGGTAAAGCCGGCCTGGCTGGTAGCAGTGATTTCATGGTCGGTAAAACCGCCTTCCGGGCCAATGACCAACCGGATATCCTGGCTGGCTGTTATGGTTTTAATGGTGGCGCTGGCCCACGGATCCAAGGTCAGGCGCAATGAATTTGTGTGCTGGGCCAGCCACAGGTCTAATGCAATGGCAGGATGAACCTGCGGCACCACGCTACGACCACTTTGCTCGCAGGCGCTTATCGCAATTTTTTGCCACTGCTCATTGCGTTTTGTCAGCCGCTCGCCGTCAAGTTTTACACCGCAGCGCTCGGTAAACAGTGGGGTAATTTCAGTGACTCCCAGCTCCACTGCTTTTTGAATCGCAAAATCCATCCGATCGCCGCGCGAAATAGCCTGGCCTAAATGAATACGCAGTGGTGACTCAACCGGGTTGCTGCTGGCATCAGTGATAGTCAAACTCACTTGTTTTTTACTTACATCAGTAATGCTAGCCGCATAATTATTACCGTCGCCGTTAAACAGCTGTAATTGCTGCTTCGGTTGCATTCGCAAAACCCGGCCGACGTGATTAGCGGCCTCATCATCGAGTTGTAACGTGGAATTAACTGTCAGGGCTTGCGGGGTATAAATTCTTGGGATGCGCATCCACAATACTCCAGCCTATAAAAGAATGTAATGGTAGCAGGGAAATAGGTTTTCCAAAATAAAAAACCGCTGCAATGGCAGCGGCTTTATAAAGTCCGGAATAACTGGATTACCGAACTGGCAGGTACTCATAGCTTGAATCAATACCAAGTGGAATACCCAATGCCCAGAAACCAAGCAGGAATGTCGTCCACAACACCAGCATAGCCACTGAGAATGGCAACATTAACGCCACCAGGGTGCCAATACCGCTGTTCTTAACATACTTCTGACAGAACACCACGATTAACGGGAAATAGGGTAGTAATGGGGTAATGATATTGGTTGATGAATCACCTACCCGGTAAGCTGCTTGGGTCAGATCAGGCGATATACCCAGTTCCATCAGCATCGGTACCATAATGGCACCAATTAAGGCCCATTTAGCCGATGCTGAACCGACCACTAAATTGACAAAGCCTGATAAAAACACAATACCAACTAGGGTCATCCCCAAGGGTAAGCCCATTTCTTTTAATGCATTGGCACCTTTTAATGCCATTAGTACACCCAGGTTAGACTGGCTGAATGCATATAAAAATAAAGCGCAGAAAAAAGCCATAACAATGTAGTAACCCATGCCGCTCATGGCATGGCTCATACCGGCAACGACATCTCGGTGGTTTTTAACCGTGCCTGAGACATAGCCATAGACAATACCCGGCACCAGGAAAAACACAAAAATAATGGTAACGATTGACTTCATCAATGGCGCGGCTGCTGTGAGCAATGGGTTTACGCCAGGTAATACGTCATCAGGCTTTGCCGCCCATGGCGTGTTTTCCGGTAACACGATGCTCAGTACTAAAAAACCGATAACGGCCAGCATTGAAATACCGGCGGCTTTTAAACCACGTGACTCGGCTGGCGTTAATGCATCCATTGTCACCATTTGTGAGGTATCACCGTCTACTTTCGTCGCTTTTAAACGTGGTTCAATCACTTTGTCGGTAAGAAACCAGCCGATAGCAACAATTAAAAAGGTTGATGCGGTGGTAAAGAAGTAGTTGTTAAGCGGATTTACAGTAACTGTTGGGTCCAGAATTTGCGCAGAAGCCTGGGTTAAACCAGCCAATAACGGATCTAAACTGGAGGGTACAAAAAAGGTAGCGGAAAAGCCGCCGGAAACACCAGCAAAGGCTGCTGCAATACCGGCTAATGGATGGCGGCCTGCTGCATAGAAAATAACGGCACCAAGAGGTACAACTAATACATAGCCAGCATCAACCGCCACATGACTTAATATACCCACTGCAACCAGAACAGGTGTGAGCAACATTCTGGGAGTAACCGATAAAATCGAGCGTAAACCCGCATTTATAAAGCCGGTATATTCGGCAACACCTAAACCTAACATGGCTACAAGCACTACGCCCAACGGCGGGAACGTCACAAAAGTATTGACGATATTTGATGAAAAGTTAGTTAGTGCTTCGCCAGACAATAAGTTTACAATTTGAATGGCTTCACCGGTGCGTGGGTTAAGTTCGTCAAAGCTGACACCAGAGAGTAGCCACGATAGTACCCAGACAATAACCATTAATAAGGCAAATAACACTGCAGGATCGGGTAATTTATTGCCGACCACCTCTATGGTGTTAAGCGCACGATTCATCCAGCCGTTGTTTTCTACGGCGGTCGTTTGTTCAGACATAGTGTTTCCTTTGACCTTTTATCTTTCTTATCTTTTTATTTGTTAGCTGCCAACGCGGGCAACTTAACCCCGGAAGGTAAAACGCCTTTATCATACACAAAACACTGGAGCAGGTAAGTGGAAAATAAGCTGAAGTGCCAATTTAAAAAGAAAAAGAGAGCCGAAGCTCTCTTTTATCCCGTCGTCTTACAACAACTATTTAGCGTACTGGCGCAGCAAATCGGCTTTATCGGTTTGCTCCCATGGGAACTCGTTGCGGCCAAAGTGACCGTAGGCGGCGGTAGCGCCGTAAATGGGCCGCTCCAGATCCAGCATTTCAATCAGGCCATATGGGCGCAGGTCAAAGTGCTCGCGTACCAGTTTAATTAACTGCTCTTCTGTCAGCTTGCTGGTACCAAAGGTTTCCAGACTGATAGAGGTGGGTTCGGCAACACCAATGGCATAAGATACCTGAAGCTCACAACGATCGGCCAGACCGGCAGCCACAATGTTTTTGGCAACATAGCGTGCGGCATAAGCAGCTGAGCGGTCAACTTTTGACGGATCTTTACCCGAGAAAGCCCCACCACCGTGACGCGCCATGCCGCCGTAGGTATCAACGATAATCTTACGGCCGGTTAAACCACAGTCGCCCATCGGGCCGCCAATTACAAAACGACCAGTTGGGTTTATAAAATACTTGGTGCTTTTGGTTAACCATTCTGCGGGCAGTACCGGCTTAATGATGGTTTCCATGACCGCTTCACGCAAATTTTCAGTGCTGATGGTGTCACAGTGCTGGGTGGATAACACCACCGCGTCGATACCTACCGGCTTGCCATCTTCGTAAATAAAGCTTAACTGAGATTTTGCATCTGGGCGTAACCAGGGCAGAGTACCGTCCTTGCGCACCTGAGCCTGGCGCTGAACCAAACGGTGAGCATAAGTAACCGGGGCAGGCATTAACACGTCGGTCTCATTGCTGGCATAACCAAACATTAAACCCTGGTCACCGGCGCCTTGTTCCCGAGGGTCGGTTTTATCAACACCCTGATTAATATCTGGCGATTGTTTGCCAATGGCATTGAGTACTGCACATGAATCTGCGTCAAACCCCATGTCAGAATGGGTGTAGCCAATTTCACGGACTGTTTTACGGGTAAGCTCTTCAATATCCACCCAGGCGGTAGTGGTTATTTCACCACCAACCAGAACCATGCCGGTTTTAACAAAGGTTTCGCAGGCGACACGGGCTTTCGGGTCTTGTTCTAAAATTGCATCTAATACTGCATCGGAGATTTGATCGGCGATTTTGTCCGGATGTCCTTCAGATACCGACTCAGAAGTAAAAATATGTTGTGCCATCTGTTGTGTTCCACCAAAGTTGGTTAATTCATCACGCTGGGGCAGTAGTGCTGGGTAATCAGCGCTGTCAGATAAGCCGAAAAAGTAAGGCTTATTGTTACCACCAGAAAAATAGCCGCTTATTTTAGTTAAACAGGTCGGCCTTGGCTAGTAATATTTGACGCCCAGACGTCTTTAATGCCAAAGTTTACGGTAAAGTTAACAGACCGATCACTTGCAACAGGAAAATATTGGTTGTCATGGATTATCATTTGCCATCTGGGCGACAGTAAGTGAAAATAAGGCCCAAGTTTTATGCCTTCCCCAATAAAGCCACTAGCAGGAGCTACAATGCCATCTCGTAAACAACTCGCCAATGCCATCCGCGCTTTAAGTATGGATGCGGTTCAAAAAGCAAAATCAGGCCACCCTGGTGCCCCCATGGGCATGGCAGATATTGCTGAGGTGCTCTGGCGGGATTACCTGAAGCATAACCCGGCTAACCCGGCATGGGCCGACCGAGACCGTTTTATCTTATCTAACGGCCACGGTTCTATGCTGCTGTACTCCTTGTTGCATCTTAGCGGCTATGACTTAACCATTGATGACTTAAAGCAATTCCGCCAGTTGCACTCCAGAACACCAGGCCACCCGGAATATGGTTATGCGCCGGGTGTCGAAACCACTACCGGTCCGCTGGGCCAGGGGCTGACAAATGCCGTGGGCATGGCGCTGGCTGAAAAAGCCCTGGCCGCTCAGTTTAACCAGCCGGAGTTTGCGGTAGTTGATCATCACACCTACGTATTTTTAGGCGATGGCTGCTTGATGGAAGGTATATCCCATGAAGCCTGTTCCATTGCCGGTACCTTAGGCCTGAACAAACTTATCGCCTTTTGGGATGACAATGGCATTTCAATTGATGGACATGTTGAAGGGTGGTTTACTGACGATACTCCAGCTCGTTTCGCTGCTTATGGCTGGCATGTTATTGCCAATGTTGACGGTCATAATAGTGATGCAGTAAAAGCTGCCATCGCTGAGGCCCGGGCTCAAAGCGATAAACCCACCTTGATTTGCTGTAAAACCGTCATTGGTTATGGCTCACCGAATAAAGGTGGCAGCCATGATTGTCATGGCGCACCGCTTGGCGATGCTGAAATAGCCGCATCTCGTGATTATTTGCAGTGGCCACATGCGCCGTTTGAGATCCCGGCTGATATATATGAAGAGTGGGATGCTAATACCAAGGGTGCAGCAGCAGAGCAGCGATGGAATACCTTGTTTGCTGCTTATCAGCAGGCGCATCCGCAGCTGGCGGCTGAGTTTAGCCGGCGCACTGCCGGTGAGCTGCCTGCCAACTGGGCCGAACAATCACAAGCCTATATTGAAAAATTACAAGCCAACCCTGCTACCATTGCCAGTCGTAAAGCATCGCAAAACGCCTTAAATGCGTTTGGCCCGTTACTGCCAGAAATGATGGGGGGCTCAGCTGATTTAGCCGGCTCTAATTTAACCATTTGGTCGGGTTCTAAACCACTGACTGCTGCTGATGCCAGCGGCAACTATATTTATTATGGGGTGCGTGAGTTTGGCATGTCGGCCATGATGAATGGCATTGCGTTGCACGGTGGTTTTGTGCCGTACGGCGCCACTTTTTTAATGTTTATGGAATATGCCCGTAATGCGGTGCGGATGGCTGCGTTAATGAAGCAGCGGGTGATCTTTGTGTATACCCACGACTCAATAGGTCTGGGAGAAGATGGCCCAACGCACCAGCCGGTAGAGCAACTTATCAGCTTGCGCGCCACGCCAAATCTGATGAACTGGCGCCCTTGCGACCAGGTAGAATCGGCGGTAGCCTGGCAGGCAGCCATCGAGCGTACCGATGGCCCTACCACCTTGATTTTCAGCCGGCAAAATCTGGTGCAGCAAGCACGCGATGCGACAGCCGTTAGCAATATCAGGCGCGGCGGTTATGTGCTACTGGACAGCAAACAAAGCCCGGAATTGATTATTATCGCCACCGGCTCCGAGGTTGAACTGGCGGTGCAAGCTGCCAAACACCTGAATGAGCAGGGCAGGCAGGTGCGGGTGGTATCTATGCCCTCTACTGATGTGTTTGACGCTCAGGATGCAGCCTATCGCGAGGCGGTATTGCCAGCTACTGTAACCAAACGTATTGCGGTAGAGGCGGGTATTGTCGATAGCTGGTATAAATATGTCGGTTTAGCGGGTGATGTTATCGGCATGACCAGCTTTGGAGAGTCTGCGCCAGCCGAGGAGTTGTTTAAGCATTTTGGTATTACCGTCGACGCGATTATTCAGGCCGCAACCAAACAGCTTAATGGTTAACCGTTAGCATTAATTCGATTCCGGGGCCGCATTGCGGTCCCACTTTTATGTGGTGATATGGCAATTAAACTGGCAATTAATGGCTTCGGCCGGATTGGCCGCAATATTTTGCGGGCTATTTATGAAAACGGTTGGCAACAGCAGCTGCAAGTTGTTGCTATTAACGAGCTGGCGGATGCTAAAGGCGTAGCGCACCTGTTGAAGTATGATACGTCGCATGGTCGCTTTGGCAGCAAAGTAGAATCATTCTGTGGCGGGATCCGGGTCGCAGGCGATGAGATCAACTTATATAGCGAAGCCGATCCGCTGGAATTGCCCTGGGCGGAACTGGATGTTGATATTGTACTGGAATGCACCGGGGTGTTTCATAGCCGGGAGCATGCCAGCTGGCATTTAACCGCCGGTGCGAAAAAGGTGCTGTTTTCTCATCCGGCGGATGCCGATATTGATGCCACAATTATTTATGGCATTAATCAGCATTTGCTCAACCGGGAAATGACCGTTATCTCTGCCGGTTCTTGTACCACCAATTGTATTGTGCCGGTGATCCAGGTGCTGGACCAGCATTTTGGGGTAGAAAGCGGCACTATTACCACCATTCACGCTTCTATGCATGATCAGCAGGTTATTGATGCTTATCATCCTGATTTACGCCGTACCCGGGCCGCCAGTCAATCGATTATTCCGGTTGATACCAAGCTGGCCCTGGGGATAGAACGCATTTTGCCAAAATTTGCCGGCAGGTTTGAAGCGATCGCTGTACGGGTGCCCACAGTGAATGTAACGGCCATGGACTTAAGTGTTACCCTACACCAGAATGTTAGCATTGAGCGGGTAAATGAAGTATTGCAACAAGCGGGTCAGGCCAGCTTGCAGGGTATTCTCGATTATACTGAAGAACCTTTGGTATCAGTCGACTTTAATCACAACCCGCATTCCTGCATTGTCGATGGCTCCCAGACCCGGGTAAGCCATAAACGCCTGGTGAAATGCCTGGTGTGGTGTGATAACGAGTGGGGTTTTGCAAACAGGATGCTCGATACAGCGCGGGCTATGCTGCAACAAATTTAAAGACAAGGAGCGAAATATGAGCGTTATTCGGATGAGCGATCTGGATTTAGCAGGAAAGCGGGTATTAATTCGGGAAGACTTAAATGTACCGGTAAAAGACGGCAAAGTTACCTCCGACGCTCGTCTGAGAGCCGCAATTCCTACGTTAAAACTTGCCCTTGATCAAGGTGCCCGCGTGATGGTGATGTCCCATCTGGGACGGCCGGAAGAGGGCGTGTTTACCAAAGAGGCGTCGTTGCAGCCTGTTGTGGATTATCTGGCAGAAGCGTTACAAGTACCGGTTAAATTAGCCAGTGACTATTTGCAGGGGGTTGAAGCAAACACCGCTGAAGTAGTGGTATTTGAAAATGTTCGTTTTAACGTCGGCGAAGGAAAAAATGAAGACCAGCTGGCCAAACAACTGGCTGCATTATGTGATGTGTTTGTGATGGACGCTTTTGGCACCGCTCACCGGGCACAAGCTTCTACCCATGGTGTGGCCAAGTTTGCGCCGGTTGCCTGTGCCGGCCCGCTGCTGGTGGCAGAACTTGATGCATTGGCCGCTGCGCTTAAAAATCCGAAACGACCGCTGGTCGCCATTGTTGGTGGCTCAAAAGTATCGACTAAACTGACGGTGCTGGAATCCCTGTCAGGTCTGGTTGATCAGCTAATTGTTGGCGGCGGTATTGCCAATACTTTTATTGCTGCAGAGGGTAACAACGTAGGTAAGTCGTTGTATGAGCCAGATTTAATTCCTGAAGCAAAGCGTCTGATTGAACAAGCCAAAGCACGGGGTGCTATTATACCTGTACCCACCGATGTTGTGGTGGGTCAAGAATTCAGTGAGCAAACTCCTGCCCGTTTAACGATGGCAGCCGATGTGGCCAGTACCGAAATGATCTTTGATATTGGCCCGGCAACCATCGATAAACTGACTGAGATAATAAAAAAAGCCGGGACTATTGTCTGGAACGGCCCGGTAGGTGTGTTTGAATTCGATCAGTTTGCAGCCGGCACTAAAGCACTGGCAGAAGCAATTGCGCAAAGTGACGCATTTTCAATTGCTGGTGGCGGTGATACGCTGGCGGCTATTGATAAATATGGTATTGCCGATGATGTTTCTTATATTTCGACTGGCGGCGGTGCATTTTTAGAGTTTCTGGAAGGCAAAACCTTACCTGCCGTAGCGATACTGGAGCAACGCGCCATCGAAAATCAGTAGCACAAAAGTATTTAAGACAATGCCATTTAAAGCAATGTCATTAAAAATTCATAATAAAATAAGCAAGACGTTTTACCTACACTACGATTATAAAATACAAACTGTACCTTAGTATAAAAGAGAGGCTTTCATGGCACTGATATCATTACGGCAAATGCTCGATCACGCCGCCGAAATAGGCTACGGCATTCCGGCATTTAACGTAAACAACCTGGAACAAATGCGAGCCATTATGCTGGCCGCTGATAAAACGGACAGCCCGGTGATTGTGCAAGCTTCAGCTGGCGCACGCAAATATGCGGGAGCCCCGTTTCTGCGGCATCTGATTTTAGCTGCGGTGGAAGAGTTTCCGCATGTGCCGGTGGTCATGCATCAGGATCACGGCACTTCACTGGCAGTGTGCCAGCGTTCAATTCAACTTGGATTCTCATCGGTAATGATGGATGGTTCATTAGGTGAAGATGGTAAAACACCTATGGATTATGCCTACAACGTAAATGTAACGCGCAAGGTTGTTGAAATAGCGCACGCCTGTGGCGTATCGGTTGAGGGTGAGTTAGGTTGCCTTGGCTCACTGGAAACCGGTGAAGCGGGAGAAGAAGACGGTATTGGTGCCGATTGCGTGCTGACTCACGACCAGATGCTGACCGATCCGGAAGAGGCGGCCCAGTTTGTGCGCGAAACTCAAGTCGATGCGCTGGCGATTGCCTGTGGCACATCGCACGGTGCTTATAAATTCAGCCGGCCACCAACGGATGATATTCTGGCCATTGACCGGATTAAAGCTATCCATCAAAGGATCCCGGATACTCATCTGGTAATGCATGGTTCTTCATCCGTGCCGCAAGACTGGCTGGAAGTGATCAATGAGTACGGTGGAAAAATCCCGGAAACTTATGGCGTACCGGTAGCTCAAATACAACAGGGTATTAAGTTTGGGGTACGTAAAATTAACATCGATACCGATTTAAGGTTGGCATCGACCGGCGCTATCCGCCGTTATCTGGCGCAACATCCGGCGGAGTTTGACCCGCGAAAATATTTACAGGCGTCGGTAAAAGCAATGGCAGATATCTGTATTGCGCGCTACGAAGCCTTCGGTTGTGCCGGAAATGGTAGTAAAATTAAAGCATTGTCACTTGATGCTATGGTTGAACTGTATGCGTCCGGTAAATTGACACCGAATATAAAATAAGCAATAAATTTAATGTTTCATTAAATTTTCAGAAAGACCGATTTAATGAGGCATAAAATGGGTGATAAACCGGCCGGATCATCGTGGTAAACATAAGGTTCAGGCAGCTGCATGCTGTTGACAACCTGCGTTTTAACTGCAATGATGCGGACGGTTTACCCTCTAACCGAGGGCTTATTGTATCTGAATTTTGTATCTGAATTTCAGCATAAGCTCTTACACTAATCAGGTTACGTTAATCAGCAATAATTGGTTGGGAACTATGTTTAACAAAAAAATTCAAAAGAGTCTTGTTGCCTCAGCACTGGCTGGCAGCTTAGCTTTTGCCGGCTCAGCCGCTGCAACAGACTTAAAAGATCTTCACCAGGCGAATAGCCAGATCCAACGTGCGGCTTTGCAGTCTCAGGAAAAAATAAACACCATATACGAGCAAACTCAGGAGTTATTGGGTGAGTACCGTGTGGTTGTAGTGCAAACCGAAAACTTAAAAGTTTACAACGACTTTTTGCAAACGCTGGTTAACGACCAACAGCGCCAGATTAACTCTCTGCAACGTCAGATGGATGATCTTGAAAATACTAACAAAGGCACCGTGCCGCTGATGTTCCGGATGATCGACGCGTTAGAGCAGTTTGTAAACGCCGATATTCCGCTGCGTACTGAGCGCCGTCTGGAGCGCGTTGAGAAGCTTCGTGAATTGATGGAACGTTCAGATGTACAGCGTTCAGAGCAGTACCGTCAAATTCTGGAAGCTTACAGCATTGAAATGGGCTACGGCTCTGAAATGGCTGCTTTCCAGGGCACTCTGAATTATGAAGGCCAGGATATTACCGTTGATTATTTAAGTGTTGGCCGCCTTGCTTTGGCCGCGCAGTCTCTGGACGGCAAAGCAGCTTGGGCTTACAACAAAGAAACAAAAAGCTGGGAAAAGCTACCTGATTCATACATGAATTCAATCACCAACCTTATCAAGATGTCGCGTCGTGAAGCGACCCCTGATATGGACCGTGTACCACTTTTCGCAGCGGAGTAAGAATAAATGAGAAAGGCTATTAAAACTTTAGTTGTTGCTGCTGCCGTAACATTATCGGCATCTGTAGCATTTAACGCTGCAGCAAACACTGCTCAGCTTGATCAGCTTTTAGAGCAGATTAAAAAAGAACGTGCTGTTGAAGGCCGGATGAACCAGGAACGTGAACGTGCTTTCCTGGCCGAGCGTGCTGATAAGCAAGCGTTATTAAACACTGCTAAAAAGCAGTTTGCTGATGAAGAAACCCGTGGTAAACGTCTGGCTAAAGCATACTCTGACAATGACATCTTAATCGCGCAGAAAATCCAGGAGCTGGAAAGTGCTCAGGGTACTATGGGTGAAGTATTTGGTGTAGTTCGTCAGGCAGCTAACCAGACAATCGGTGTTATCACCAGTTCTCTGATCAGCGCACAGTATCCTGGTCGTGAAGAGCCACTGCGCGCAATCGCTGCGGCCACTGAACTACCAACACTGAGCCAGATGGAAGATCTGTGGGTTGCCATGCTGACTGAAATGACTGAATCAGCCAAAACATCAAAGTTTGACGCTGAAGTGGTTATGTTAGATGGCGGCAGCTCAACTGAGCGGGTAACCCGGTTTGGTTCTTTCCACCTGACCACAGATACCGAATATCTGATCCGTAACGTAGATACTGACCAAATCCAGCCACTGGGTCGTCAACCACAGTCAAAAATTCATGACTCTGTTGCTGAATACCACAACACCCCTAAAGGTGAGTTAGCAGGTTTATATGTTGACCCTACTAAAGGCAACAGCTTACTGCGCTTAAACCAGCAACGCAGCACTTTGATGGAATACTACCACCAGGGTGGCACCGTCGGTTACCTGATCACGGTATTACTGTTTATCGGTTTACTGATTGCACTTGAGCGCTTCCTGGTATTAACCGTGGTTG
>NZ_JBFJPY010000068.1:0-18123 GCF_041616895.1 Arsukibacterium sp. | reverse complement strand
GGGGCTATTCTGGTGGTAACCGGGCCAACCGTTATTTTACCGCTGCTACATCAGGCAAGGCTCAACCGGGAATCGTCGTCCTTGCTGAAATGGGAAGGGATAGTAAACGATCCGGTTGGCGTATTGCTGGCGGTGCTGACATTTCAATATTTTACCCTGGCTGGCAGCGATTGGTCACAGGTCGTAACGGGGCTGGGTACCGCGATCGCTGTAGCGGCGGTGCTTGGTGGCGCCGGTGGCTGGCTGACAGGCTGGCTTTACCGGCGGGGTGCCGTACCGGCAAACCTGAAAGCACCGTTACTGATGGTATGGGTATTGGGCGCTTACTGGCTCAGCAATCAGTTTCAACATGAAGCCGGCTTGTTGACGGTTACCGTGATGGGACTGGTGATTGGCAATATGAAACTAGTGGAGCGCGACCCACTGCGCCGCTTTAAAGAAAATCTGACAGTTGTTTTGTTGTCGGTGCTTTTTATTGTTATTCCATCGCAACTGAATATTGAGCAGCTGGATTTACTGAATTGGCGCGTAGCTGCCTTTGTGCTGGCGGTATTGCTACTGGTGCGGCCACTGAGCATTTTGCTGGCAACGTTGGGCGCACCAATGCGTGGCAAAGATAAAGTGTTGTTAGCCTGGATCGCGCCGCGCGGTATTGTGGCAGCAGCAACTGCAGGTATTTTTGGCCCTGCTCTGGTCGATGCCGGCTACCCGGATGCCGCAGCACTGCTGCCGATTGTTTTCTTAATTATTATTGTGACGGTGCTGGCACATGGTTTAACCCTGGCGCCATTAGCCCGCAAGATGAAACTTGCAGCGAAGGAAGAAAATGGCTTGCTGATTGTCGGTGCCTCACCGTGGACCCTGGCCCTGGCCCAGACCCTGAAAAAACTAAAAGTAGACGTGGTGGTTGCGGATGGTTCCTACCAGCGGCTGAAGCCCATCCGGATGAATGGCATAAAAGTGTATTATGGGGAGATCTTGTCTGAACATGCCGAGCATGAGCTGGAAGACGAGCATCTGAGTTTTTTGCTGAGCGCTACCGATAATTATTACTACAACGCTCTGGTATGCAAGGCTCAGGGCCATGAGTTTGGCCATCACCGTACCTTTCAGCTGGCGCCTCATCAGGAGTCAGATATGAAACATAAACGCCTTACCGTGCAGCAGCGTGGTTATTTCTCGTTTGAAGCAACCACCGATTTTTACACGCTGCAGCAACACTTAACTGAGGGCTGGACGGTGCAAACTACCCGCTTAAGTAAAGACTTTGATCTGGACCGGCTGCAAAGCCGGCTGGGCGAGCTGGGTAAAGACTGGATATTGCTCGGCTGTGTGTCTGCTCAGGGCGAGTTAAAAATATATTCCTGCGAACAGCGCTTTAAACCCACGTTAGGTTGGACCTTGCTGTATTTCGCCGATGAGAGCAAAGTTATGACCACGGAAGAAAAAGCCGATAAGCCGCCAACAGAAGCAGAGAGTGCAATATGATGGCTGGCAAGTTCAGGCGACGGAGGGCAAATGGATCATCGCGCTGAGTTAACTCCAATGCTGCAGCAGTTGCTGACGCAGTGCAGGCCGTTGTATCACCAGGGCAAAGTCGCCAATTATATCCCGGCGCTGGCTCAGGTGGCACCGCAACATGCCGCGGTTGCCGTGGCGACGCTGGACGGCCAGGTGCATAGTGCGGGCGATGCGCAACAGAATTTTTCACTGCAAAGTATCTCTAAAATTTTTGGTCTGGTTATGGCAATGAACCGGCTGGATGACGAGTTATGGCAGCGTGTTAATATGGAGCCATCAGGTCAGCCATTTAATTCTATTGTCCAGCTGGAGTGGGAACAGGGGATACCGCGCAACCCGGTGATCAATGCTGGCGCCATTGTGGTGGCCGACGTACTGGTAAGCCATTATTCGGCCAGTAAAACTGCTTTTTTAACCTTTTTGCGCCGGCTGACCGGAGAAGAAAACATTTATGCCGATCAGCAGGTGTATTTATCTGAGCTGGAACACGGTAATCGTAACGCCGCGCTGGCGTATCTGATGAAAAGCTTTGGCAATATTGAAGCCGAGGTGCCGCTCGTGCTGGAGCATTATTTTCATCAGTGTGCAACAGCAATAAATTGTGAAAAACTGGCACAGAGCCTGTTATTTCTGGCGAACCGGGGTGTGCAGCCGCACAGTAACGAGCAAATTTGCAGCCGGCGTGATGCCCACCGGGTCAATGCGATTTTATCCACCAGTGGTATGTATGATCAGTCTGGTGAATTTGCCTTTCAGGTTGGCCTGCCCGCGAAAAGCGGCGTGGGCGGCGCCATCGTTGCGATAGTGCCGCAGTTTGGAGTGATCACCGCCTGGAGCCCACCGCTTAACCGCTTTGGTAATTCGGTCGTGGCTATGCAACTTATCAGACAACTGGCTGATGAGCTGGGGCTGTCATTATTCTGAGGCTGTCATTGTTCTGTGTAAATGACCCCAGCTTGGCAACGGTTATTGATGTTTACCGGGTGTCCAGCCTTTTGCACCAAGCAAGGCTTCGCCTGAGGCAATAGCGCCTTCCTCCAGCGAGGTAGCCATGGAATCATTCCAGCGGTTCAGATAGCCAAAAAGGGCGATAACGCCCATAACTTCTACAATTTCGCCATGATCCCAGTGCTGGCGCATCTGGTTCTGAATGGCCTCGTCAACCGCATTAGGAACCTGGGACGCTGCAATCGCTAATTCGAGTGCGGCCCGTTCGGCGGCACTAAATGCCGGGTGGGTTCGAAATTGCCAGATATTGGCGAGTTGCTCGTCGGGGGCTCCATAGCGCTCGGCTGCCCGAATGGTATGTGCCTGGCAATAGCGGCACCCCGTGGCATAACTCGACACATAAGCGAGTAGCCGCTTCAGCGCAGAAGTAACCCGGCCGTTGTTCTCCATTACTGCCATATTCAATTGAATAAACGCTTTGGCAATGGCCGGCCGGTGGCTCATTGTCAGCACACTGTTCGGGCAAAAGCCCAGAGTTTCATTAAAAAAACGTGCCAGTTCAGCCACATCGGGGTTAGCATCGGCAGTCAGCGGGGGCACAAACGCCATATTTAATCCTTTAAATTTATAAACAGAAGTGGTTACTTTAGCATTTGTTTAAAGTTTGACTACCGTTGGCAACGGGTTTACCGCCCGAACCTTTGAAATTCCGGTAACTGATTGGCTTAGTTCAGCGTTTATATTGGGTAGGACAATAAGCCCGATTGATTTCCGGGTGACGTAATTTCAGGTGTTTGGTTTTGCGACCGCTGACCCGGGCGCGCCATAGACGAAATGAGCCGGCTTTTAATTCGCGGCGCATCAGTTTAATCACGGCGGGTTCATTTAAGCCGTAAAGCTGCTCGATAGCTTCAAACGGGGTGCGATCCTCCCAGGCCATTTCAATTACCCGGGACACGTCAGTTGCGGTTAGGGTATTGCTCATTGGCTAGTGACCTGCTTTATACTGATAAATTTATCGCCCAATAACCCAGCGCCCAAATGGCCCACTTTGACATAAATCAGCGCACCCTCAGCACCAGTAAAAGGGGTATGCTGGCTATAGCGTGGGTTACGTAACCAGCTGCCAGCGGGATACAGCCCCTGCTCGTCGCAAAATAAACCTTCAAGCACCAGTATTTCTTCGCCGCCAACATGCATATGGCGGTTAAAGTGGGTATTTGGCGCCCAGCGCACTAAGGCGGTACTAACGGCATCATGCTCATGCAGCGGCAACACCGATAACCCCGCTACCAGACCTTGCCGCCAGGGCTCTTGCCGGGTATTAACCACCAGTTGCTGCTTGTCATCTGCGGCAAATTGCCATAGTTTTACCAGCAGGGTGCAACCATCTCGTGAAAACGGTTTGTGTGACGTACCTGGCGGATTGCGCAGGTAAGTACCCACCGGATAATCGCCATGCTCATCGCTGAACACGCCCTCCAGCACCAGTATTTCTTCGCCGCCGTCATGGGTATGGCTGCTGTAGCCACTACCAGCAGCGTACCGGACGATGCTGGTAGCACGGGCCACTTCACCACCTGCCCGGTCCAGCATCATTCTGCTTACGCCCGAAAGGGGTGAGTCAACAAACTGATACTGCTCAGGCAGAATAACGGCGCGCTGCTCAAAATTGCTGTTTAGCTGCATGACCCGCTAACCTTTAACCGAAATGACAAAAACACAGCTTATTGCCATCAACATCTTTTACATAAGCACCGTAAAATTTACCCTCAATACGCTGGCCAGGCTTACCATCGCAGTGGGCACCCAGGGCAATCGCTTTGTGATACAGCGCATCAACTTTTTCTTTTGAGCCTGGTTGAAACGACACCATGTTGCCATTACCCGGGGTTGCTGGCTGCTTATTAAAGGGTTCGCACACCGCCAACATTGGTTGGCTCATGCTTTTGCCAAAAAAAGCGATGCGGCCCATATCCATTAACGATTTGCTGCCAAGTTCGCCTAACAGTTCACCATAAAACGCTTTTGCTGCGGTTAAATCGTTTACACCCAGTGTTACGTAACTAATCATTGCCTTTACTCCGGTTGATGTTAAACATCTGCTGATGGACACTGCTTACGGCACCAGCAACAGATTGGAGCAGTAAGCCGTTACTTTTATTTTTGAGCATTCAGGCAACGTTACATGTATCAGTGCAGGCAAGCCTTGATTGGCTTACGGGACAGTGTCCGGCACTAATTTAGCGGATGAGCTGTCAGGTGGCGGCGTAAAGTAACGCAACTGCTCAGCTGCGGCATAAGCCGACAGTGCCTGCTGAATATAGGTTTTGTGCAATGACAGTTCTGAAACAGCAAAGTAGGTATTAATGCTGTCCAGCAGTTGCCGGTTATAAATTGCTGCTATCGGCAGGTAACGTTGCGTCATAAAAAAGTTAAACGGTGCTTCATAGGTTAGCAAAGCATTACTGCGACCCTTGATAAACATTTCTATGGCGTCGATGCTATCAGGCATGTCAACAAACTGATAGCCCTGAGCGCTCAATCGCTGTCTTTGACCACTGTAGTCAAAGCCACGAATTGCCGCTATCGTCGGTTTTTCAACAGAATTAAGCGCGCCATTGGGAATAACATTGCTAAGCAGGACTAATGACAACTGGGTATAAGGTGGCTCAATAAAACTAACATTGGCCGGTAAGGCTTTCGTCTGTTTAATATTAATGGTGAGATCAATTTCACCGGTACCCAGCATTTTATAGAGGCGGGCGGCCGTGGCGCAGACCGTTACAACTTTAATGTCAGCGGTTTCGAGTATCTTACGGGTTAAATCCACCGCCTCGCCGCCGCAAACATCATTATCTGTCATTACAGAATAGGGCGGAAAATTATGCAGCCCCATCCGTATTTCGACAGTAGCGAAGACGGCAAAGTGGCAGCATAAAAGGAGTAACATTAACCAGCGCATATTCAGCCTTTAACATGGTAATGCAATATTCTAACGCAGTCTGGCAAATTAGGCATCTCCGACAAAAACGTTGTTGCGGAGCCTTTTTAAAAGCGCAGCTGCTACCTTAACCCGCTTACAGTTGATGTCGGGATATAAATTGTTCCGCCGGCAGCTGGTCAAACTGTTGCATCAGTTCACTGAATATTTTGCTACCACTTAATGTATCTAAGGAGACTATTACCTCTGCCAAAGTGTCGTCTTGCAAACGGCAACAATGCTGGTAGCTGGAGATAAGGCTGGTTAGCGAGCCTTTGCCTTGCTGCTTCAGCTGGCGATCGGCTACCACAAAAAACTGGGCGCCGCCCCAGTAACCTGCAGGAAAACGACGCTGGCCCAGTAACAGTGCTGCGGTAGCCGCCATGCTGGTTTGTTGTTGGTAATGCTCCCGCTGTGGTGCAAATTTAGCGCTTATGGCTAAGCCAGCATTCTCTATAAGTCCGGCTTGCTGCATGATGTGATACTGCATAAAACTGGCAAAACCTTCGGCAAACCAGGCATTGGAGCGGCCCAGAAACGGCAAGGCCAGGTGGGCTATTTCATGGTATGCGGTCCAGTCTTGCGTAAACTGCTGCAAGCTGAACGCCGGTTCCACATAAAAGTGAATTTGCTGACTGCTGTCACGCCAGGTGTTAGCCCAGGGCACCGGCTCATTAGCCGGGCGCCGGTAGATATAGAGTTGCATGGTAAAGGGATAGGGGCCCAACACGGCGAGCGAGCTGGTAGCACTTTGCTCAAGCCAGCTGCTGATTTTGGTTTGCTCAAGCGGGTTGAAGTCCTGTTGCCAGTGCAGCTTATAAGCTTTTTCCTGCGCCAAACTATTATTACTATCAGCACTACAACTGCCGCTGGAAGCTAACAGCAGCACTAGTAACGGCAGCCACTTAGCCATAACTGGGCTGCTTGCTATCAGCTTTCTCGGCAGCATTGTCAGGGGTTTTGGTGCGGTGCAGCTTTTCACCCAATACCAGCATGCAGGGCGTTAAAAACAGAGTAAGCAAGGTGGCGAAGGTTAACCCCCCGGCAATGGCACTGGATAACTGGGTCCACCATTGGGTTGACGGCGCGTCAAAGCCAAGGCTGGGCTCCAGCAGATTGACGTTTACCGCCAGTACCATGGGCATTAAACCCAGCACGGTCGTTACCGACGTCAGCAATACCGGCCGTAAGCGCAGGCAGCCAGTTTCCAGTGCGGCTTCAGTCGCAGACATGCCGCTGTCTCGAAGTTGGTTAAAGGTGTCTATCAGTACGATGTTATTATTTACCACAATACCTGCCAGACCAATAATCCCCATGCCTACCATTACGATACCAAAGCTCTGGCCGTTCACCAGCAGGCCCAGTAATACCCCGGCGGTCGAAAATACAATTGCCGACAACACCAATAAGCTTTGGTACCAGCTGTTAAATTGCACCAGCAAAATCATCAGCATTAAAAAAATTGCTGTGGCGAAAGCCCCCAGTAAAAAGGTCATCGCTTCTTGCTGATCGGCACTTTCACCAGCGGTTTTGACATTAACGTTGGCGGGCAACTCCATATCACTGGCCAGTAATGCCTGTAAGCGCTCACTAACCTGGGCGCCTGGCGTTAAATCGCTTTTTATCGTGACAGCGCGATTGCCATCAATCCGCTTAATAACACTGGTTTTGGGCGCCGGTACCAATTCGACAAAGTTGCTAAGGGGTACCTGGCCCCGCGGTGTCTGAATAGTCAACCGGCCCAGTTGATTCAGTGAGCGCCACTGCTGCGGAAACCTAACCCGGATATCCACTTCATCGCTGGCATATTCGGGGCGGAACTTGGCCAGCAATAAGCCGTTACTGACCATTTGCACCGCGTTGCCTACTGTTAGCACATCGGCACCGAAACGGGCAGCGGCGGCGCGATCCACTTCAATTCGCCATTCAATTCCAGGCAAGCTGCGGTCATCCTCAATATCGACGAAACCCTCCATCTGCTGCATCTGGCTGACAATGGTGCTTACCGCCTGCTCGGTGGCTGCTACTTCGCTGCTGCTAACCTGCAGCTCTATCGGTTTACCGGCGGCAGGACCTTCCTGTTGCTGGCGGAATTCCAGAATAACACCCGGGATGTCGTCGGTAAGCTTACGCATATCAGCCAGAATTGCTGCGGCTTTGCGCCGCTCAAACCAGTCGATAAATTGAAATTGCAAGGTGCCAACCACATCAGGGGCCAGCTCGCTACTACTACTGGCCAGCGATCGCGCATACAGGGCTTTCACTTCTGCTAAGCCCAAGAGTCGCTGCTCTACCTGTTGAAGCAGGGCGTCTTTTTCATAAATAGACATATCGCCACGGGCTCGTACCCATACCTGAGCCGACTCGGGTTCGACATCCGGGAAAAACTCCATGCCATGGTTAAACTGGCTATAGGCCACGAAAATAAGGGCCATAGCGCCGAGCAGGCCAGCCAGAGTAAGCGCCGGATAGCGCAGCAGGCGGCTGAGCAAACTGCGGTAGGCTTTACCTGGCCGGCTGGCTTCAATTTGATGCGGAGCAGGCCTGGCCCGGCTAACGCCGCCCATCACCGGCAGGAAAATCAGTGCCATAAACAAGGATGCCAGCAAGCACAGGATCACCGTCGCCGGCAGATACTTCATAAACTGACCGACCACACCCGGCCAGAATAACAGTGGCATAAACACCACTATGGTGGTGGCAGTAGAAGCAATAATCGGCCAGGCCATGCGGCTGGCGGCATTGGCCCAGGCTTGTTTGGGTGGCTGGCCTTCACCCAGGTTACGATCAGCCAGCTCGCTGACCACAACCGCGCCGTCAACCAGCATGCCGGCCACCAGAATAAGGGCGAACAGCACAATAATATTCATGGTAAAGCCTAAGGCGGAAATCATCAGAATGCCTGCGAAAAATGCGCCAGGGATGGTAATGCCCACCAGCAAGGCCGAGCGCACCCCCATGGTCGCGACAATCAGGATCAGCACCAGCACCACTGCAGTTAACACGTTGTTCAGCAGATCTGACAGCATGTTTTTCACTTCTTTAGACTGGTCCATAATGTAGTTAATGTGCATGCCATCCGGAAACTGACTGCTGGCGGTGTCGATGAGTGCTTTGGTTTGCTCAATAGTTGAAATAATGTTAGCGCCGCTGCGTTTTTTTACTTCCAGCACCACGGCTGGCTGGCCGTTAATTCTGGCGAAACCAAGCGGATCTTTAAAACTACGGCTAATGGTCGCGACATCACCAAAGGTAATCACGGTATCGCCATTTACTTTGATAGGCATGGATAGAACATCGTCTAAATCTTCAATAACGCCCGGTACTTTCATGGCAAAGCGGCCGGCGCCGGTGTCCAGGCTGCCGGCAGCTACCAGCCGGTTATTATTGGACACCAGACTGAACAGCTGCTGGTAATCCAGGCCATACCCTTCCAGCACTTGCGGGTCGACGACAATTTCCAGCATATCTTCGCGATCGCCACCAATATCGACTTCCAGCACTTCAGGTATGGCTTCAATATTCTCCTGTAATTTCCGGGCGATAAATACCAACTGGCTCTCTGACACCGGTCCGGATAAGCCCACAGATAACACCGGGAATAAACCAACGTTAATTTCATTGACGGTGGGTTCATCGGCCTCGCTCGGCAATTTAGCGCGTGCTGCGTCTACTTTAACCCGCACATCGGCCAGGGCCTGATCAGCATTAAAACCGGCATCAAACTCCAGCATCACAGAAGCATGACCTTCGCTGGCGGTTGAGGTCATTTTCTTGATGCCCTCCAGCGATCGCAGTTCATGCTCCATCGGCCTTACCAGTAAGCGCTCACCATCTTCCGGGCTTATGCCATCAAGTGACATCGAGACATACATCATCGGAATAGCCACATCGGGGTTGGCTTCTTTGGGGATGGTCTGATACGCGGTAATACCGGCGATAAACAAAAACAGCAACAACATTAAACTGGCACGGCTGCGGCTGATTGCGGCCTGAATAATGGCATTCATGGTTTGGCCCCGGCAGCCTGCGGCTCAACTCTTACGCTGTCACCGGTTTTAACAAAGCCGGCACCCTGGGTAATTATCCGGGCCCGTTGTGGTAAGCCACTGACCCGGGCCCCTTTGTTGGTGGCACTTAAAATATCTACCGGGTAAAACACTACCTGGTTCTGCTCGTTTACCACCGACACGCCGAGCTTGCCGGTATTATCCAGACTAAGCAGTGCCGGTGATATAAGATGAGCTGGTACCGGAGCTAATTGCACTTCAACCGTGGTACTGCCGCCAGCAACGCGAAGTAATTGCGGGTTAGCCACGGTCACTTCAATATAAAAGCTGCGGGTGGCAGTATCTGCCGCAAAGCTAATAAAACTGAGGGTGCCGCTAAGTTCCCTGCCATCGAGTAAACTAAGCGTGACGTGCTGGCCCTCTGCCAATGCCTTAACATGTTGTTGTGGAATTTGGGCGGTTACTTTTAATTTATCAATTTGCACCAGGCTTAGTAGATCTGTGCCAACCTGCACGCCATCACCTACCTCAACAAAACGCCGATCGACCACGCCATTAAAGGGTGCTGTCGGTTCAATTTGCTGCAATGCCAGTCTGGCACTTTCAAATTCAGCTTCTGCTTTAGCCAATTCACTTTGCAGCCGCGTTAGATCTGTCGCCGATAAAAACTGCGATTTGCTCAAGGCACGTGCGCTGGCCAGCTCGTCCTGTCGCAAGGTGAGGTTGGCTTTAGCTTGTGCCAACAACGCACTGCGGCCTTCGTCAGACAAGCGCAATAACTTATCACCCTTAGCAACCCTGTCACCCTGCTCAGCGATTACGCCGGCTACCGTTCCGGCTTGCTGAGATGTAATACTGACGCTACGCCAAGGCAATATTTGCCCCTGTGCAACCTGAGTTAATTGGTAGGGCTCGGCTTCAGACCAGCGGGTTTCTACCAGCGGCAATTGTTGCTCGGGAACTTGCTGCTCAGCCGGAGCCTGCTTTTTGGCACTGTAGTTGTCACCACTAAGTAACCAGAGCAGTAACGCCAATGCCAGCACAATCGCGATAATGACCGGAGAGGCTGAGAACTTTTTCAACATAAGTGATCCTTCAGAAGAACAATAAACCAATAGCGGAATAAGCCGCTGCAAAATATACCTACATGAATGAATGTCAGCAAGTGAACAACTGTAAGCAAATATGGCCATCGGCCGGTTATTTTTTGCTATTCATCGCTACGGCCCTTGTTTTTAGGAAAGCCAGACCAATTAAGTTGAAACTGATTAACACTGACCAATAGCACCCTGCTTGTTAAGGCAGGGCTGGATAACGGCAGCGTAAGTGCTGTCAACTGAATTACTACTAACAGGATATAACATGGCTAATTTATTCGACCCGATAAAGGTGGGAGATTTACAATTACCTAACCGGATTATAATGGCTCCGTTAACCCGCTGTCGTGCCGACGCCGGCAGAGTACCTAATGATTTGATGGTTGAATATTATCGCCAGCGCGCCACTGCCGGCTTAATTATAACCGAAGCTACCTCGGTTAGCCCAATGGGTGTTGGCTACCCGGATACGCCTGGCATTTGGTCGGATGAACAAGTTGCTGGCTGGCAAAAAATCACGGCTGCGGTGCATCAGGCCGGTGGGCGCATTATATTGCAACTGTGGCATGTTGGCCGTATTTCAGACCCGCATTATTTAGACGGCGAGCTGCCGGTAGCGCCCAGTGCCATTGCAGCAGAGGGGCATGTCAGTTTGCTCAGGCCGAAAAAAGCCTTTGTCACCCCCAGAGCGCTGGCAGCAGAAGAGATTGCTGGCATTGTTGAGGCTTATCGGCTGGGTGCAGCAAATGCTAAAAAAGCCGGTTTTGATGGGGTCGAAATTCATGGTGCTAATGGCTATTTGCTTGACCAGTTTTTGCAAGATAGCACTAATCAGCGCACCGACCGTTATGGCGGCAGCATTGAAAACCGCGCCCGGCTAATGCTGGAAGTGACCGATGCCGTCGTGTCGGTTTGGGGCGCTGGCCGGGTAGGCATGCACCTTGCTCCCCGAGCTGATGCGCATAACATGGGCGATTCACAGCGCACTGATACCTTTGGTTATGTGGCGCAGCAGCTGGGCAAAAGACAGATAGCCTTTATTTGTTCCCGGGAAGCGCAGCGCGATGACAGCTTAGGGCCCAAATTAAAGCAATTATTCGGTGGTGTTTACATTAGTAATGAACAGTTCGATAAAGCCAGTGCCAACGCCCTTATCGCCAGCGGCGATGCAGATGCCGTAGCGTTCGGGGTGCCGTATATCGCGAACCCGGATTTAGTGGCGCGTTTTGCCAAAGATGCCGAATTGAATAACGCAAAACCAGAGCTATTTTATGGTGGTGGTGCAGAGGGGTACACTGATTATCCGGCGCTGGCTGAATAACGCTGGCAAGCGTATTCAGGTTTGCGTTTTCACTTTAAAAAAACGTATGCCCCCAGGCATTATTCTGTTGGGGGCATAGTGAGTATCTGCTGGCTGTGCTTATGTCGAAGACGTGTTAAGCCTCGTAGCGTTCACCGTCTTTGGCGGTAAAGCGCTTTTCGCTTTGACAGCCTTTACTTACCTGCTTACCGGTTAACAGACTGAACCACGGTTCGCCGGTTTGTTTTGCCTGCAGCTGAATATCATCGATTCCTGCACAGTCTTTTTCGCCATTACCGCCATGGCGGTTTAACACTAGCTCGACATGGCGGCCTTCATTAACCAGCACCAGTGATTCCGGCGCTTCGCGATGACCGCTTAGTGCCACAAACTGCGCCGGGTTTTGCAGGCCGCTTTTGCTGCCATCGGCAAAAAACGCCAGCAAGTGCTGAAAATATACCATGTAGCACACTACCTCTTTATGCGAGCCCTGGGCCAGCGGGAAGGTTTTGTCTAAAAAGCCTTTTGAGTAGTCCATGACCTGTTTAACATGGCGCTCATTCAGCTGATTAATAACGCTAAGCTCGGTCGCCATCCAGGCAGTGTGGTTTGGCGTGTGTTGGCTGTGGGTTGGGGCCAGTGTAGTCATGTTGTTATCCTCGTCTTTGTCGGGTCTTTTTGCTGTTAGCTGGTTCACACTCCGGCCCGCAACTCCTGCTGTGCTCGCCACAGCAACTCGCTGCCGCTTGCGCGTTCGCTCAGACACTCTGTGGCTGCGCTATCAGGATTCCGGGCCTTCGTTGCGGTAGCGTCTTTTCAGAACGCAGACCAGTTGCTATCGGTTAAAAACTAGTCTAGGCTAAAAATCAGAATAATTTCACAATAGAAATTTTACAGTGTGAATTTTACAAAATGAAAATAAACAAAAGCCTGCTTAGAAAGTCCCATTTCTTAGGAACAAAAATAAGAAACCTGAGAAAGCGCAATAACTTAACTATGGAAGACCTATCCACTCGCTGTATCCGGGTTAACCCGGAGCAGGCGCCGTCGGTGTCGTATTTGTCGATGATAGAGCGGGGCAAGCGCACGCCAGGTATTGAAATGCTGGAGGTGATAGCCGAAGTTTTTCAAAAAGATCTGGACTGGTTTTTAGATGGCGAAGATAACGAGCAGGATCTGACGCCACAAAAAGGCAGCCGCGGCGGTATTAGCGGTATGGCGTTAGAGCCGGGGTTTTTGTTCTCGAACGACATTCTGCAAATTGCGATACCGGAAATGCTGTCGCAAACCGGCACCAGCGGTAAGCAGTTTGCCCAGTTACTGATCAGAGCACACCAGGAGCATCATCAGAATCATTTTCCTGAGTTGGAGCGGGCGGCAGAAGAGGTTGGCCAAAAGCGGATGCCGCTGAGTGTTGAGGAACTGATGGCCATTGTGAAGCAGCTGGGACTCAAAGTCAGCTGGTTTACCGAGCCGCCAAAAGAGCTGCTGGATGAGCTTGGCGTGTTATCGAAAAACGTCTCGACGTCTTTTTTCACCCCACCAGACACCCTGCATTTAAACCGGCTGTTACAGAATTTTCCTACCCGCTTAAAATATGAATTGGCGGTGCATATTGGCCATACGGTTTTACATAATAAAGATGGTGTGAAAAGCAGCATGACGGTAGGCGGCACCCATGATGATGAAATGTCACAATCTACCGCCGTGCAACCACAGGATATTCTGCATGCCTGGCGCGATTTTGAATCAAGTTTTTTTGCTGGCGCCCTGCTATGCCCCAAGCTACCCTTTCGCCAGTTGCTGGATCGCCAGGGCTATGAAATCAGCAGCCATCAACAGGCTGGTGTGTCCGCTTCCGTAGCCATGCGCCGGATGACCGCGGTGTCGCCGTATACCCACTGGCATTATTTTGATGCCTATACCCCGGGTAAACTGAAAGCGGTGTATCGCGGCAACGGCATACCTTTGCCTTGGGGCAATATGCGTCAGGTGGAAGATCCCTGTCAGCACTGGGCGGTGTTCAGAATGTTTGATGTTGAAGGCGTTGCCAGCAGTGCTCAGCTGTCATTACTCGACGTAAATGGCAAGCCACGTATTTATTGTTGTGAGTCAACTAAAGTCAGTGATTTAGCCGGTAATAACCACGTGTTATGTGCCGGGATTGATCTTAACCCGGCGTTATTAGCGCAGGGCGTGGATGCCGATGCTATGGCCAGCGAGCTGAAGCAGTTATGTATCAATAGTGTTGGCGGCGCCAGGGTGCCCAAAGCTATTCAGACCTCACTCACCAGTGTGGCCAATATTCTGAATATAAATTGGGTGGCGCGCAGCCTGCAAAAACCGGCACAGCTTATTTGCGCCAGAGGCAATAGCTGCCCGCGCAGCCCGGGTTGTTATCAGTGTGGGGAGTAAATATATTCTGTTACAACTTGTCCGCCGCGGAAATTTGGTTTTGCTTGATGACAACGCTAAGATAGCGCCGAAATTATAACTAAAACCGAATTCCATCCCTCGTATTTCAGGAACATGTAATGAAAAAATTCAGTATCATTGCCGCCAGTGTTGCACTGGCGTTAGGTTTAGTGGCGTGTAGTGACTCTACCTCCACCCAAAACAATGAACCCGTAGCAGCGCAACAGCAAGCGCCGCGGGTATCCGGTGTCGATAGCCAGTATTTTGATCCCGCAGTAAAATTCAGTGAAGATTTCTTTTTGGCGGTAAACGGCAAGTGGCTGGAGGAAACCGCCATTCCGGCTGACAAAGCGTCTTATGGCTCGTTTCACATTCTGAACGACAACTCGCAGCAAGCCGTTAAAGCCATTATTGATGAAGTGTCAGCCCGCACCGATTTAAAAGCGGGCTCTGATGAGCAGAAATTAGGGCATTTTTACAACAGCTTTATGGATGAAGCAACAATTGAAAAGCTTGGCTTAAGCCCGCTGCAGCCGCAATTAGATGCCATTAGCTCTCTGGAAAATAAAGAGCAGTTACCAATGTTGTTTGCCCGTTTGCAACGCGATGGCATTGCTATCCCATTTGGTTGGTTCATCAATAACGATGCGAAAAACTCAACGGAATACGCAGTATATTTAAGCCAGGGCGGCTTAGGACTGCCAGATCGTGACTATTATTTTAACGATGATGAAAAATCAGTGAAACTGATTGCCGACTACAAAGCTTATTTAACTGATATGTTCAGCATGGCTGGCAATGATGATGCAGCGGCAGCTGCCGAGCGGGTATTTTCCCTGGAAAAAGCGCTGGCTGAACACCACTGGACCCGGCTGGATAACCGCAATGCCGATAAAACATACAACAAGATGGCGACCTCTGAGCTGAATAACAGCATGGGTAGCTTTGACTGGGCCGCCTTTGCCAATGACGTTAAGCTGGCTGAAGTGACTGATATTATTGTGCGTCAACCAAGCTACTTTGAAGGTTTTGCCAAGGTATTCGCGGCAACAGACTTACAAAGCTGGCAGGATTATTTAAGCCTGAAAACCATTCATGGCTACGCCGATAAACTAAGCAGCAACTTTGCTGACCGTCGGTTTGCTTTTTACGGCACCACCTTAAGTGGTACCGAGCAACAGCAACCACGCTGGAAGCGGGCAGTAGATGCAGCAGACCAGGTACTGGGCGAGCTGACCGGTAAGTTGTATGTTGAGCGCCACTTTACCCCACAAGCCAAAGCGCGGATGGAAGAGTTGGTGGCTAACCTGATAAAAGCTTATGAGCTGTCAATTAACGAATTGGAGTGGATGACCGAAGAAACTAAAGTTGCTGCCCAGGAGAAACTGAGTAAGTTCACGCCGAAAATTGGATATCCGGATAAATGGAAAGATTACTCGGCGTTAGACATTAAAGCTGACGATTTAGTCGGTAACTTTATCCGTGCCAGCCATTGGGGGTACGATCAAATGGTGGCGAAATTAGGCCAGCCTATCGATAAAGGCGAATGGTTTATGACGCCGCAAACGGTAAATGCCTACTACAACCCGGTAAACAACGAAATTGTGTTCCCGGCCGCTATTTTGCAACCCCCGTTCTTTAATATGGATGCTGACGATGCGGTAAACTATGGCGGTATTGGTGGCGTTATCGGCCACGAAATTGGCCATGGTTTTGATGATCAGGGCGCTAAATATGATGGTGATGGCAACTTGCGTAACTGGTGGACAGAGCAGGATAAAGGCCAGTTCCAGGCGCGTGGTGCTAAGCTAATTGGCCAGTACAATAAGTTTGAGCCACTGCCAGGTGTTAACGTAAACGGTGCAGTGGCACTGGGCGAGAACATCGGTGATTTAGGCGGCATGACGGTAGCGCTGAAAGCGTATAAATTGTCGCTGGAAGGAAAAGACGCACCAGTAATGGACGGCTTTACCGGTGAACAGCGGTTCTTTATCAGCTGGGCCCAGGTATGGCGGACTAAGTTCCGCGAAGAAGCGCTGCGTCGCCAGTTAAGCACCGGGCCACATTCGCCGGCGCATTACCGGGTAATTGGCGTGCTGCCAAATATTCCTGAGTTTTACCCGGCCTTTGATATTAAAGAAGGCGATGCGATGTATATCGCGCCAGAGCAGCGCGTTAAGATCTGGTAATTACCCGTCGTCTTTCAAAATGCACGGGTGTTAGCTGCGACCATCAACTCCAATCACTTAGTAACGCTAAGCTCATGGAGATTGATGGTCTTGCTGCCTACATGCATGTTGAAATCCTTAGGGTAATGTTTTTCTGCTAGACTACACAGGCTGAACACTTTGGTGTTCAGCCTTTTGTTTTCGGGAGTAGCTCCGTTTGATAGAGGTTAGAACCCCGATTTGGGCGCCACAGAGTGTCTGAGCCATGCCGAAAGCAACAGGCGACAAATTCGTCAGGAACGAATTTGAACAGCTTTGCTGGCTTGCGAAGGGCAGGACGCCCGAAGTAATTGCTGTGGCGAGCCAGAGCGGGCGTTGTAACCGGCATCTTTGCACTCAAATCGGCAGCAACACCGGAGATGCTGAGGTCTGACCACTATAAGTAAAAATATAGAACATCAGCTTTTATATTCATGCTGCTTATACCCATTATAAGCGCTGTGGTTAACGGGCTGATGTCAATTTGGCCCGAATTTTTATATAATCGCGCCCATTCATTCTAAGAATGACGCCGCAGTAGCAAGACTGCCGGCAACGACCAAGAGGATCATACTGTGCTACAACAATATCGCGAACATGTGGCCGAGCGCGCAGCGCAAGGTATACCGCCAAAGCCGCTCAATGCCGAGCAGGTAGCCGCCTTAGTTGAACTGTTAAAAAATCCGCCAAAAGGCGAAGAAGAAACGCTGTTAGACTTATTGATTAACCGGGTACCTCCGGGTGTGGATGAAGCTGCTTATGTAAAAGCCGGCTTTTTAGCGGCATTAGCCAAAGGTGAAGCCAGCTGCAGCCTGATCAGCGCTGAGCGTGCCACTGAACTGTTAGGCACCATGATGGGTGGCTATAACATTCAACCATTAATCAGCCTGTTAGACGATGCTGCGCTGGCACCGATTGCCGCTAAAGCGCTGTCACATACTTTGCTGATTTTTGATGCATTTCATGACGTCACTGAAAAAGCTGATGCCGGTAATAGCCATGCTAAACAAGTGGTGCAAAGCTGGGCTGATGCCGAGTGGTTTGAAAGCAAACCAGCATTAGCAGAAAAAATTACCGTTACCGTGTTTAAAGTGTCGGGCGAAACCAACACTGATGATTTGTCGCCAGCACCGGATGCCTGGTCACGGCCGGATATTCCATTGCATGCTTTAGCCATGCTGAAAAATGCCCGTGAAGGCATTAACCCGGATCAGCCAGGTACCGTTGGCCCCATTAAGCAGTTAGACGAGCTGAACAAGAAAGGCTTCCCACTGGCTTACGTTGGCGATGTTGTTGGTACCGGTTCATCACGTAAATCAGCGACTAACTCTGTGCTGTGGTTTATGGGCGATGACATCCCTTACGTCCCGAATAAGCGCGGCGGTGGTTTTGTGTTAGGTGGCAAAATTGCGCCTATCTTCTTCAATACCATGGAAGACTCTGGTGCACTGCCGATTGAAGTTGATGTAAATAATCTGGAAATGGGCGATATCATCGATATTCTGCCATTCGAAGGCAAAGTAGTCCGTCATGGCACGGATGAGGTGCTGGCTGAGTTCACCCTGGCAACCGATGTGTTAATTGACGAGGTGCGCGCCGGTGGCCGTATACCGTTAATCATTGGCCGTGGTTTAACTGACCG
>NZ_JBFJPY010000067.1:0-18462 GCF_041616895.1 Arsukibacterium sp. | reverse complement strand
CGCGATGGACGAAGGTTTACGCTTCGCAATCCGTGAAGGCGGCCGTACAGTAGGTGCTGGTGTAGTATCTAAAATCATCGCTTAATTCAGATTGAGTTAGCAGTGATGTAAAGAAGGCTCCCCTGTGGAGCCTTTTTTGTTGCCAAAATAAAATTCAAACAGATGTTTGAATGTCTTGTTTGAAAGTGTGCCTTATGCGATATTGCGAACTCATCCGTCCAGTAAGGAATTTACTATGAGCAGCTATCAAGCCCCTATTTCAGATATGACGTTTAATTTGTTTGATGTCTGGCAACTCGATAAGTATTGGCAGAGTAACGGCCAACTACAGGACCTGATAGAAGCTGATACCGCAAAAGCGATTTTGGAAGAAGCTGCCAAAATATGTGAGCAGCAAATTGCTCCCTTTGCCGGTGAAGCAGATCAGCGCGGTGCACAATTAGCTGATGGCAAAGTAAGCTTACCTGGCCATTACCATACTGCATACCAGAGTTTAGTTGAAGGCGGCTGGACCAGCCTGAGCGGTGACCCTCAATACGGGGGCATGGGTATGCCAAAGACATTGTCGATGATGGTAGATGAAATGCTTTGCAGTGCTGATATTGCTTTCTCATTATATCCGGGACTAACTGCTGGCGCCTGCGTTGCGCTGTTACAGCATGCTGACGAACAAACTAAAGAAACCTATTTAACAAAACTCTACAGCGGTGAGTGGACCGGAACCATGTGTTTAACGGAGTCACATGCGGGCTCAGATTTGGGTATTATGCGTACTTCCGCTAAACCAAATAACGATGGCAGTTATGCGCTTAATGGTTCAAAGGTTTTTATTACCGCTGGTGAGCATGAACTAACCTCGAATATCATTCATCTGGTTCTGGCCAAATTGCCAAACGCTCCTGCTGGCAGCAGAGGTATTTCGCTGTTTCTGGTGCCCAAGTATTTACTCGATAGTAATGGTGAGCCTTCTACTCGTAATAACGTTAACGTGGGTTCTATTGAACACAAGATGGGCATTAATGGCTCGGCGACCTGCGTATTAAACTTTGACGATGCCACAGGCTATCTGATCGGCGAGCCACACCGTGGCTTAAGCTGTATGTTTACCATGATGAACTATGAGCGACTGTCGATGGGCAGCCAGGGTTTAGGCGCAGCCGAGCGCGCTTATCAGAATGCACTTGCATATGCCAAAGAGCGGCTGCAGGGAAGAATTACCGAACATGATGCAAATAAGGCTGAACCGATAATCGGTCATCCCGACGTGCAGCGGATGCTACTTAATATCAAAGCAATGAATGAAGCTGGCCGCACTTTTGCCACCTGGGTTGCGGCGCTGCTGGATAAGTCTAAGTACGATAATTGTCAGGTATCCGGACAACGTGCCAACTTGTTAACGCCCATTACCAAGGCTTTTATGACAGATCAGGGACTTGATGCCTGTGTAACAGCTCAGCAGGTATTTGGTGGCCATGGTTATGTTAAAGAGTGGGGTATGGAGCAGTTAGTCAGAGATGTAAGAATTGCCCAGATCTATGAAGGCACCAACGGTATTCAGGCTGCGGACTTTATGTTACGTAAAGTTGCTTACGACAAAGGCAATGTATTGCTGGGCTTATTTGACGATATTAATAATGAGCTGCTTAGCCAGCCCAACGCACTGTCTGAAACGTTAATTACCTACATCGCTAATACCCGTCAACTGACCACTGAGTTGTTGCAGCGTGATAATACCGTATTGGCCGGCGCGGCCTGTGACTTTATGGCAATGGTTGCCTATGTGCTCTATGGCTATATGTGGTATAAAAACGTGCAAGCTCTGGACGGTTCAAAACATACTGCTGGTTTTATTCACGGAAAAAACCACACCGCAAAGTGGTATGTTAACCGGATCCTACCAAGAGTTACTGGCTTGCGAGAAACGCTTATAAGCGATTCGTCTGCTTTTTATGCTCTGTCGCCAGAGGATTATTAGCCAATTGCACTAATAGCGATAGCAATAGTATTTGGTTGTCACTCACCCAATCCTCGCGCGTGGTGAGGGTTAAAAGAGGATACTGATGAGAATTACACTTTTTAGCTTTTTGCTATGTCTGTCATTACCGGTGCAGGCAGGTGATGCGTTAGATAAGAGGTTAAAAGCAGAACAATGGGATGAGTATGAGCCCTTTACGTTACTACCCCACGAGTCTAACTTTCTGCTGCCAGTGAGTTACGTTGATGGAATTGCCGGTACTTTAAGCCGGGATGGTGTCAGTGCGTCTTCTGATAATCTCGAAGCGAAATTTCAGTTAAGTCTCAAAACGCCGTTGTGGACAAAAATCTATAAAGACAGGGGTTATTTGTTTTTTGCTTTTACTCAGCAGGCGTACTGGCAAGCCTATAACTCGGAAGTGTCATCACCGTTTCGTGAGAATAACTACGAGCCGGAGCTTATCTTAATGCTGCCGCATTATCAAAACTATGAAGAGGCGGCCAGTCGGATTATCAGTCTGAGCCTGTCGCATCAGTCTAATGGCCGCTCAGGTGAGTTGTCCCGCAGCTGGAATCGTCTGAAGTTAAGCTGGGTAACTTCTATCGGAAATGTGTTTATAAACTTTGAACCCTGGTATCGTTTTAATGAGCGTAAGAAAACCTCAGTCGATGATCCCAAAGGTGACGACAACCCCGACATTACTAAATACATGGGGTGGTTCGAGTTGTCTGCAGCGTATAAACAGGGCGATGCAACCTGGCGCATGATGATGCGAAATAATCTGCGAAGTAATAACAAAGGCGCATTACGCTTATCTTATTCTCGGCCGTTTAACCGTCACCTCAGATTATATGTGGAGGCGTTCAATGGTTACGGTGAAAGCCTTATTGACTATGACCGTTCAGTGACTCGTTTTGGTATCGGTTTTGAATTAAACGATATTTTGTAGTTAACAGCCAACAGCGCAAATTATAAACAATGCTTGCGTTACGGTGTTATTTAAGTATAATGCGCGGCCAGTCGATTTAATTCTGGCTGCGGCAGTTAACAGCACTAAGCTTTTTTTGGTCTGTAATAACTGCTCAACAATGCTCCCAATTGGGGAGCAACTGTTACTTAGGTGCATAAGCATACCCAGCTTGGGTTATGGCTTATGTTTATTTTTGCTCTTTTTGCTCTTTGAGGCTTTGATACATGAGTAGTCAAAGGATTCGCATCCGTCTGAAAGCGTTCGATCACCGCTTGATCGATCAGTCAACTATGGAAATCGTTGACACAGCAAAACGTACTGGCGCCCAGGTTCGTGGTCCAATTCCACTGCCAACCCGTCAGGAACGTTTCACTGTTCTGATTTCTCCTCACGTCAATAAAGATGCGCGTGACCAGTACGAAATCCGTACCCACAAGCGTTTAATCGACATCGTTGAACCAACTGAAAAGACAGTTGATGCGCTGATGCGTTTAGATCTGCCTGCTGGCGTTGACGTTCAAATTAGCCTGGGTTAATCAGACAGGTTTTTAGAGAGGTTTAGGAAATGGCTATCGGTCTAATCGGTCGTAAAGTGGGTATGACTCGCATCTTCACTGAAGATGGCGTATCAATCCCTGTAACCGTAATCGAAGCGACACCAAACCGCGTTACTGCTGTTAAAACGCAAGACGTTGAAGGCTATAGCGCGCTGCAAGTGACTGCTGGTACTGTTAAGGCAAACCGCCTGAATAAACCAGAAGCTGGTCACTTTGCTAAAGTGGGTGTTGATGCTGGTCGTGGTCTGTGGGAATTCCGCCTGCAAGACAACGAAGGTACTGACATTCAGGTTGGTAGCGAGATTACTGTGGATATTTTCGCAGAAACGAAAAAAGTTGATGTGTCTGGCACATCAAAAGGTAAAGGATTTGCTGGTGCTGTAAAGCGCTGGAATTTCCGTACTCAGGATGCTACTCACGGTAACTCTTTATCACACCGTGCACCAGGTTCTATTGGTCAAAACCAATCACCAGGTAAAGTATTCAAGGGTAAAAAAATGGCTGGTCACATGGGCGCAGAACGGGTAACCGTGCAGTCGCTTGAAGTGGTTCGAGTAGACGCAGAGCGTAACATTCTGTTAGTAAAAGGCGCAGTGCCTGGTGCTATCGGTGGTGACGTGATCGTTAAACCAGCTGTTAAAAGCTAACGTCTGAGGAGATAAGTGATGGAATTAGCATTACGAGACGCTCAAGGCGCTCTTGAAGTTTCCGAAGCTACCTTTGGACGTGAGTTTAACGAAGCTTTGGTACACCAGGTTGTCGTTGCCTATGCAGCTGGCGCCCGTCAGGGTACCCGTGCACAGTTAACTCGTTCAGAAGTTCGCGGTGGCGGCAAGAAGCCATGGCGCCAGAAGGGTACAGGCCGTGCCCGTGCTGGTACAATCCGTAGCCCCATTTGGCGCGGAGGCGGTGTGACATTTGCGGCTAAGCCACAAGATCACAGCCAGAAAGTAAACCGTAAAATGTATCGCGGTGCGATCATGAGCATTCTGTCTGAATTAGTTCGTCAGGAGCGGTTAATCGTGGTTGAAGACTTTGCAGTTGAAACCCCGAAAACCAAAGAGCTGTCTGCCAAATTAAAGGCGATGGATCTGAAAGACGTGTTAATTGTGACTAACGAAGTAGATGAGAACCTGTTCTTATCTGCACGTAACCTGTACAAGGTTGACGTACGTGACGTACACGGTATCGACCCGGTCAGCTTAATCGCATTCGACAAAGTGTTAATGACTGCTGCTGCAGTTAAACAACTTGAGGAGCTGTTAGCATGATCCGTGAAGAACGTTTACTGAAAGTGATTCTGGCTCCGCACGTTTCTGAAAAAGCAACTAATGCGGCAGAGAACAACAACACTATCGTTTTCAAGGTGTCTACTACCTCTACTAAGGCTGATATTAAAGCCGCTGTAGAAAAACTGTTTGAAACAGAAGTAGTAGGTGTTCGCACTGTTAATGTTAAGGGTAAGACCAAGCGCACTGGTGCGCGTATGGGCAAGCGTAGCGATTGGAAAAAAGCTTACGTTACTCTTAAAGAAGGCAGCGAAATCGATTTCGTTGGCGGCGCTGAGTAAGAAGAGGAGTTAGGAAATGGCACTTGTTAAGTGTAAACCTACGTCACCAGGTCGTCGCCACGTATTAAAAGTGGTTAACCCTGACCTGTACAAAGGCAAGCCTTATGCTCCTTTGTTAGAGAAGAACGTTAAAACTGGTGGTCGTAACAATAATGGTCGTATCACTACCCGTCATATCGGTGGTGGTCATAAGCAACATTACCGTGTTGTCGACTTCAAACGCACTAAAGACGGCATTCCTGCTAAAGTTGAACGTTTAGAATACGATCCAAATCGTACCGCTAACATCGCTTTAGTACTGTATGCAGACGGTGAGCGTCGTTACATTCTGGCTCCTAAGGGCCTGAAAGCTGGTGATTCAATTGTTTCTGGTATGGACTCGCCAATTAAAGCGGGTAACACTTTGCCACTGCGGAATATCCCGGTTGGTCAGGTTGTGCACAATATCGAAATGAAACCAGGTAAAGGCGGCCAGCTGGCACGTTCAGCCGGTGCTTTCGTGCAAATCCTTGCGCGTGACGGTGAGTATGTAACTCTGCGTCTGCGTAGCGGTGAAGTACGCAAAGTATTAGCAGATTGTCGCGCGACCATCGGTGAAATCGGTAATGCCGAGCACATGTTACGTCAATACGGTAAAGCTGGTGCAATGCGCTGGCGCGGCATTCGCCCAACCGTACGTGGTGTAGTAATGAACCCGGTTGACCACCCACACGGTGGTGGTGAAGGTAAGACTTCTGGTGGTCGTCACCCTGTTACTCCATGGGGCGTACCAACTAAAGGCTACAAAACTCGTTCAAACAAGCGTACTGATAAACTTATCGTACGTCGTCGTGATAAATAATTTGTGAGGAATTGCCATGCCACGTTCTCTCAAGAAAGGTCCATTTATTGACCTTCACTTGCTGAAGAAGGTAGAGAAAGCGTTGGAAAGCGGTGACAAGAAGCCTATAAAGACTTGGAGCCGTCGTTCAATGATCATACCTGATATGATCGGTTTGACCATCGCTGTCCATAATGGTCGTCAACATGTACCTGTATTTGTCTCAGAAGAGATGGTTGGTCACAAGTTAGGTGAATTTGCACCTACTCGTACTTACCGCGGTCATGCAGCCGACAAAAAGGCCAAGAAGCGCTAAGGGGTAAATGATGCAAGCATTAGCTAAACACAAATTTGCCCGTTCTTCTGCACAAAAAACTCGTCTGGTTGCTGACCAGGTGCGTGGATTGTCAGTTGATAAGGCGCTGAACGTACTGACTTACAGCCCGAAAAAGGCTGCCGAGTTAGTTAAAAAGGTTCTTTTATCAGCCATTGCCAACGCTGAGCACAACGAAGGTGCGGATATTGATACGTTGAAAGTGAAGACAATCTTCATCGATGAAGGTCCTTCCATGAAACGGATTAAGCCACGCGCTAAAGGTCGTGCTGACCGTATTGTTAAGCGCACCAGCCACATTACTGTGGTTGTAGCTGATAACTAGGAGATAGAAATGGGACAGAAAGTACATCCTAATGGTATTCGCCTAGGTATCACTAAGCCATGGAGCTCAACCTGGTTCGCGAATACAAAAGATTTCCCGGATTTCTTAAACGGTGACTACAAAGTTCGTCAGTACCTGACGAAACAATTGAAAGCCGCTTCAGTAAGCCGGATTGATATTGAGCGCCCTGCGAAAAGCATCCGTGTGACTATTCACACTGCTCGTCCAGGCGTAATTATCGGTAAGAAAGGTGAAGATGTTGAGAAGATCCGCAAGCAAGTAGCAGCCATTGCTGGCGTACCTGCGCAGATCAATATCTCTGAAATCCGCAAGCCTGAATTAGATGCCAAGTTAGTTGCTGACTCTATCAGCAGCCAGTTAGAGCGTCGTGTTATGTTCCGTCGTGCTATGAAGCGTGCCGTACAAAACGCAATGCGAATTGGCGCTAAAGGTATCAAGGTACAGGTGAGTGGCCGTTTAGGCGGCGCTGAGATTGCCCGTGATGAATGGTATCGTGAAGGTCGTGTGCCACTGCACACCCTGCGCGCTGACATTGATTACAACACCTCAGAAGCTTTAACTACTTACGGTATCATTGGTGTTAAGGTGTGGATTTTTAAAGGCGAGATCTTAGGAGCTCTGCCATTAAGCAGCAACACCAACAACGCTAACAATAACAACCAGCCTAAAGCGCCGAAGAAACCGGCACGTAAGGCAAAGTAGGGGTATTGAGCGATGTTGCAACCAAAACGTACAAAATTTCGTAAAGTGCACAAAGGTCGTAACCGTGGTTTAGCCCAGGTTGGCGACAAAGTATCTTTCGGTACTTATGCACTGAAATCATTAGAACGTGGTCAAATGACTTCACGTCAAATCGAATCTGCACGTCGTGCTATGACGCGGGCTGTTAAGCGTGTTGGTAAAATCTGGATCCGTGTGTTCCCAGACAAGCCAATTACTGCTAAGCCGCTGGAAGTACGGATGGGTAGTGGTAAAGGTTCTGTTGAGTATTGGGTATGTCAGATTAAACCTGGCAAAGTTCTGTACGAAATGGACGGTGTGTCTGAAGAGTTGGCGCGTCATGCATTTACGCTTGCTGCTGCTAAGCTTCCATTTAAGACAACCTTTGTAACGCGGACGGTAATGTGATGAAAGCCAGCGAATTAAAATCGAAAAGTGTTGAAGAGTTAAACGCTGAATTATTAGGTCTGTTACGTGAGCAGTTCAATATGCGCATGCAAGCAGCTACTGGTCAGTTAGCTCAGACACATTTAATGAAGCAGGTGCGTCGTGATATCGCGCGCGTTAAGACTATCTTAACCGAGAAGGCAGGTGCGTAATGACTGAAGCGAATATCCGTACGCTGCAAGGTAAAGTGATCAGTAACAAGATGGACAAGTCTATCACTGTTGCTATCGAACGTTCAGTGAAGCACCCTATTTATGGGAAGTTCATTAAGCGTACTACCAAACTGCATGTACATGACGAAACAAATCAGTGTAATGAAGGCGATATTGTCACAATTCGTGAATGTCGTC
This sequence comes from Arsukibacterium sp., assembly GCF_041616895.1. Classification (GTDB taxonomy): domain Bacteria; phylum Pseudomonadota; class Gammaproteobacteria; order Enterobacterales; family Alteromonadaceae; genus Alishewanella. The sequence goes on along the minus strand of NZ_JBFJPY010000067.1, from coordinate 10,373 downwards.
CTCTGTCTAAGACTAAGTCTTGGACTCTGGTTGCGGTAGTTGAATCAGCGACTTAATTACTAAGTCGCTGAGAGAAGCGGCCCTCCGGGGCCGTTTTTTATTATTAAACTATCCATTTAGTAAAAGTGCTGTTATAATCACGCGCCCTTCTATCTGGGGGGGTATTTATTATCGTAAGCAGCGTAGTCCGAGAGGGCTATATAGTAGAATAGCGGAGCACTAAGATGATCCAGATGCAATCTATGCTGGAAGTCGCAGACAACAGCGGCGCGCGCAGCGTAATGTGTATTAAGGTCTTAGGTGGTTCGCATCGCCGTTATGCCGCAATTGGTGACGTCATTAAAATTACTGTTAAGGAAGCAATTCCGCGCGGTAAGGTTAAAAAAGGTGACGTTCTAAATGCAGTGGTGGTGCGTACACGCAAAGGCGTACGTCGTCAGGACGGGTCATTAATCCGTTTTGATCGCAATGCAGCAGTGTTATTAAACACCAAGCTGGAACCGATCGGCACACGTATTTTCGGACCTGTAACACGTGAACTTCGTGGCGATAAGTTTATGAAGATCGTGTCACTGGCACCAGAAGTACTGTAAGGAGTCACAATGGCTAGTAAAATCCGTCGTGATGATGAGGTGGTTGTTCTTACTGGTAAGGACAAAGGTAAGCGCGGTAAAGTGACGAAAGTTTTGCTTTCTGAGGATCGTGTTTATATTTCAGGCGTTAACTTGGTAAAAAAGCATCAGAAACCTGTTCCTGCGCTTAATACCCCAGGTGGTATCGTTGAGAAAGAAGCCTCTATTCATGTTTCAAATGTAGCGATTTTTAACCCTAAAACGGGTAAAGCTGATCGCGTAGGTTTCCGTTTTGAAGATGGCAAGAAAGTTCGCTTCTTCAAATCGAATAATGAAGTAATCTAATTGCTATTGGAGTAATACGATGGCGAAACTGCATGAAATTTATAAAGACACCGTAGTCCCGGAACTGTTTAAACAGTTTGGCTACACCAGCGTCATGCAAGTCCCTCGGATTGTTAAAATCACGCTCAATATGGGTGTGGGTGAAGCGGTTGCAGACAAGAAGATCCTTGATAATGCCGTAGCGGATTTAACCGCTATTGCTGGCCAAAAGCCACTTATCACTAAGGCTCGTAAGTCTGTAGCAGGTTTCAAAATCCGTGAAGGCTACCCTATTGGCGCGAAAGTGACCCTGCGCGGCGAGCGTATGTGGGATTTTTTAGAGCGTTTAGTCTCTATTGCTATCCCACGTATTCGTGATTTCCGCGGTGTTAACCCGAAGTCATTTGATGGCCGTGGTAACTACAGCATGGGTGTACGTGAGCAAATCATTTTCCCAGAAGTCGATTATGACAAAGTAGACGCAGTACGTGGTTTAGATATCACTATTACGACTACCGCTCGTAGCGATGACGAAGGACGTGCTTTACTTGCCGCGTTTAACTTCCCGTTCAAGAAATAAGGTGTAGGGTCATGGCAAAACAATCAATGAAAGCTCGCGAAGTAAAGCGTGCACAACTGGTAGCCAAATACGCTGAAAAGCGTCATGAGCTGAAAGACCTGATTGCGAATCCAGCAACTTCTGATGAAGATCGTTGGGCAGCAGTTCTGAAGCTACAGACGTTGCCGCGTGATTCCAGCCCTTCACGTCAACGTAACCGTTGTCGTGTAACAGGTCGTCCACATGGTTATCTGCGTAAGTTCGGAATGAGCCGTATCAAGGTTCGTGAAGCAGCTATGCGCGGTGAAATTCCTGGCCTTCGTAAGGCTAGCTGGTAAGAATCACGGGAGTAACGAGCTATGAGCATGCAAGATCCAGTAGCGGATATGTTTACTCGCATCCGCAACGGCCAAGCTGCCAACAAAGTTGCGGTTAAAATGCCATCTTCAAAATTGAAGTTGTCAATCGCGAAAGTATTAAAAGACGAAGGTTACATCGGCGATTTCGCTGTGTCTGGTGATGTTAAACCAGAGCTGGAAGTTACATTAAAGTATTTCCAGGGCAAATCAGTTATTGAGACTATCGATCGTGTTAGTCGTCCAGGTCTGCGAATCTATAAGAAGAGCGGCGATTTACCTAAGGTAATGGGCGGTTTAGGTGTGGCCATTGTGTCAACATCTAAAGGACTAATGACTGACCGCGCCGCGCGCAAGGTTGGTATCGGTGGCGAAATCATCGGCTACGTAGCGTAACGGAGGTAGTAATCTATGTCTCGTGTTGCTAAGGCCCCAGTCACTATTCCAACCGGCGTTACTTTAACGCAAAACGGTCAGGTTGTGACGCTGAAGGGCAAAAACGGCGAGTTAACAGTTAATGTTAACCCTGCGGTTGAGATCGTTGTCGAAGGTAACGTTTTACGTACCAATCCTCGCGACGGTTTCGAAAATGCAAACGCACAAGCGGGTACTGCCCGTGCATTGATCAATAACCTGGTAACAGGTGTCAGTGAAGGTTTCGCTCAGAAGCTTGAACTGGTTGGTGTTGGTTACCGTGCAAAAGCAGAAGGCAAGGTGTTAAACCTGAGTCTTGGCTTTTCTCACCCGGTGGTTTTTCAGGTACCAAACGGTATCACTATAGAAACCCCAACCCAGACTGAAGTCTTGGTTAAAGGTGCTGACAAACAACTCGTTGGTCAAGTTGCTGCAAACATCCGGGCATACCGTAAACCAGAGCCTTACAAAGGCAAAGGTGTTCGTTATGCGAATGAAAACGTGCGTCGTAAAGAAGCGAAGAAAAAGTAGGGTAAGACGATGGATAAGAAACTTGCTCGTCTGCGTCGTGCCAAACGCACTCGCAGAAACATTATCGAACAAGGTGCGAATCGCCTGGTTGTACACCGTACACCACGTCACATCTACGCCCAGCTTATCGCACCAAATGCTGAAGTGATCGTTGCTGCTTCTACTGCAGAAGCAACTATTCGTGAATCATTGAAGTACACAGGTAACGTAGATGCTGCAAAGGCTGTAGGTAAAGCGATTGCCGAACGCGCAGTAGCCAAAGGCGTTACTGCTTGTGCTTTTGACCGCAGTGGCTTCCAGTATCATGGTCGCGTGCAAGCGTTAGCAGACGCTGCACGTGAAGCCGGTCTTCAGTTCTAGGAGTAGCTCATGGCTAACGAAGATGCTAAACAACAATCTGATTTACAAGAGAAGCTTGTTGCAGTTAACCGCGTGTCAAAAGTAGTTAAAGGTGGTCGTATATTCTCCTTTACTGCATTGACTGTAGTCGGTGACGGCAACGGCCGCGTTGGTTTCGGTTATGGTAAAGCGCGTGAAGTTCCAGCTGCTATTCAAAAGGCAATGGAAAAAGCACGTCGCAACATGACCCAGGTTGAGTTAAATGGTCACACTTTGCACCACCCAACACGTGGTGTTCACTCAGGCTCTAATGTATTTATGAAGCCTGCATCAGAAGGTACTGGTTTGATCGCTGGCGGTGCAATGCGCGCCGTTTTAGAAGTAGCGGGCATCCAGAACATTCTGTCTAAGTGTTACGGCTCAACTAACCCAATTAACGTAGTTCGCGCTACCATCAATGCCCTGGCTTCAGTGAAGTCTCCGGCACAAGTGGCAGCAAAACGCGGTTTACGCGTTGATGACATTTTGGGGTAATTTGCCATGGCGAAGAAAACAATTAAAGTAACCCAGACTAAATCGAGCATCGGTCGTTTACCGAAGCATCGTGCAACGTTAACGGGTTTAGGTTTGCGCCGTATCAATCATACTGTTGAAGTTGAAGATACACCTTCAGTTCGCGGTATGATCAATACTGTGTATTACATGGTTAAAGTGGAGGAGTAAAAGATGCTTTTAAATTCACTGTCTCCCGCACCAGGTGCAAAGAAAGATAAAAAACGCGTAGGCCGTGGTATCGGTTCTGGCTTAGGCAAAACTGCTGGTCGTGGTCACAAAGGTCTGAAGTCTCGTTCAGGCGGTAAAGTGCGTCCAGGTTTTGAAGGCGGTCAAATGCCATTGAAACAACGTTTGCCTAAGTTCGGTTTCACTTCACAGAAATCTCTGGTTTCTGCTGAAGTTCGGTTACACGAGCTGGCTGTAGTTAATGGAGACGTAGTTGATTTAGCAACCTTAATGGAAGCTAACATCATTTCTCGTTCTGTTAAGTTCGCTAAAGTTGTGCTGTCTGGCGAGATTACTCGTCCGGTAACCGTAAAAGGTTTAGGCGTAACGAAAGGCGCGCGTGCAGCCATCGAAGCCGCCGGCGGTAAAGTCGAAGAATAATAAGGATAGTACGCTATGGCTAAACCAGGTTCGGACTCAAGAGGTGCAAAAGGCGGATTCAGCGAGCTGAAATCCCGTCTGTTATTTGTACTTTTGGCCATAATCGTTTTTCGATTAGGCTCCTTTGTGCCAATTCCTGGAATTGACGCCAACGTGCTGGCTCAGTTATTCGAGCAACAAAAAGGCACCATCGTTGAAATGTTTAACATGTTCAGCGGTGGTGCTCTTGAACGGGCTTCTGTATTTGCATTGGGCATTATGCCCTATATATCTGCTTCAATTATTGTTCAGCTGTTAACCGTGATGCATCCGCATCTGGCCGAGTTGAAAAAAGAAGGCGAAGCAGGTAAGCGCAAGATTAATCAGTACACCCGTTACGGTACTCTAGGGTTAGCAATATTGCAGTCTATTGGGATAGCTACTGGCTTACCTAATATGATGCCGGGATTAGTACTTAATCCGGGTTTTGCATTTTACTTTACAGCGATCATCAGTCTGGTTACCGGTACCATGTTCTTAATGTGGTTAGGTGAGCAAATTACTGAGCGCGGTATTGGTAATGGTATATCGCTGCTTATATTTACCGGTATTGTTGCTGGCTTCCCGTCTGCCATTGGCCAGACGATTGAGATGGCACGTCAGGGCGATTTGCACTTTTTACTGTTAGTTGCTATTGGCGTAATTGTTATTGCGATTACCTGGTTTGTGGTGTTCTTTGAACGCGGCCAGCGTCGTATTGTGGTTAACTATGCAAAGCGTCAGCAGGGCCGTCAGGTGTTTGCCGCGCAAAGCAGCCATCTACCGTTAAAGGTAAATATGGCCGGTGTTATTCCACCAATTTTCGCTTCAAGCATTATTCTGTTTCCAGGCACTATTGCCAGTTGGTTTGGTGCAGGCGAAGGTATGGTTGCTAACTTCCTCCAGGAAGTATCGCTAGCCTTATCTCCGGGACAACCGCTGTATATGATGTTATACTCGGCGGCTATCATTTTCTTCTGTTTCTTTTATACCGCGTTGGTATTTAATCCGCGCGATACAGCTGACAACCTGAAGAAATCCGGTGCTTTTATCCCTGGGATCCGTCCTGGTGAGCAGACATCAAAATACATTGATAAAGTGATGACCCGGTTAACCTTAGCAGGTGCTTTGTATATTACTTTTATCTGTTTGGTTCCCGAGTTCATGATGGTTGCATGGAATGTGCAATTTTACTTCGGTGGTACATCGTTACTGATTATCGTTGTGGTTATCATGGACTTTATGGCACAGGTACAGACCCATCTGATGTCGCATCAGTATGATTCTGTGCTTAAAAAGGCAAATCTTAAAGGCTATAGCCGTTAAGATATATTTGCGGAGTTAAGTTATGAAAGTACGAGCTTCCGTTAAGAAGATCTGCCGTAACTGTAAAGTTATCAAGCGCAACAACGTTGTGCGGGTAATTTGCAGTGAACCTAAGCACAAACAGCGCCAGGGTTAAGGTAGAAAACAGTTTATCGGGCTGAACTTTACGTTCGGCCCGTTAATTGTTTGCAATATGAGCGCCATTTGAGTATCCTTACGGGCTTTTCAAATTGGCACCTTTTAATTTTTTATAGGAGAACGTTAGTGGCCCGTATCGCTGGCATTAACATCCCCGATAATAAACATGCAGTTATCTCTTTAACTTATGTTTATGGTATCGGTAAAACCCGCGCTAAATCAATTTTAGCTGCTGTGGGTATCGAAGAAAGTATGAAAATTGCTGCATTATCTGATGCACAGTTAGATACGCTTCGTGACGAAGTTGCTAAGTACACCGTTGAAGGTGACTTACGCCGTGAAGTGACATTAAACATTAAACGTTTAATGGATCTTGGTTGTTACCGTGGCTTACGCCACCGTCGTAGTCTGCCAGTTCGTGGTCAGAGAACTAAGACCAATGCGCGCACCCGTAAAGGTCCACGCAAAGCGATTAAGAAATAGGACGGGGTAATAACATGGCAAAAGCACCAGTTCGTACTCGTAAACGGGTAAAAAAGCAAGTTTCTGATGGTATGGCTCATATCCATGCCTCTTTCAACAATACCATCGTTACGATCACCGATCGTCAGGGTAACGCTCTTTGCTGGGCGACTTCTGGCGGTTCAGGTTTCCGTGGCTCACGTAAGTCAACGCCGTTTGCTGCTCAGGTAGCTGCTGAACGTGCTGGTACTGCTGCGTTAGAGTATGGTCTTAAGAACCTTGAAGTGTTTGTAAATGGTCCAGGCCCAGGCCGCGAATCAGCGATTCGTGCACTGAATGCCGCTGGATACCGCATTACAAATATCACCGACGTGACGCCTATCCCGCATAACGGATGCCGTCCCCCTAAAAAACGTCGCGTGTAATTACAGCGCTTCACGGATTATTGGAGAAAGAAGATGGCAAGATATTTGGGTCCTAAGCTCAAACTTAGTCGTCGCGAAGGTACAGACCTGTTCCTGAAAAGCGGCGTAAGAGCAATTGATTCAAAGTGTAACTTAACAACTGCTCCTGGTCAGCACGGCGCTCGTCGCGGTCGTTTATCAGATTATGGTTTACAGTTACGCGAGAAGCAAAAAGTACGTCGTATGTACGGCGTGTTAGAGAAGCAGTTCCGTAATTACTACAAAGAAGCTGCTCGTTTGAAAGGTAATACAGGTGAAAACTTGTTAGCGTTGTTAGAGTCTCGGCTTGACAACGTGGTGTATCGTATGGGTCTGGCTAGCACGCGTGCAGAAGCACGTCAGTTGGTAAGCCATAAAGCCATTTTATTAAATGGCAAAGTGCTTAACATTCCATCGTACACTGTATTACCTGAACAAGTGATCTCTGTGCGCGAGAAAGCCAAGAAGCAAGCACGTATTAGTGCAGCTCTTGAAGTAGCAGCGCAACGTGAGAAGCCAACTTGGATAGAAGTTGACAACACGAAGCTGGAAGGCGTTTTCAAGCGTCTGCCTGAGCGTTCTGACTTGTCTGCGGACATCAACGAACAGTTAATCGTCGAGCTTTACTCTAAGTAAAGCTAATTGTTAAGAGAGGATATATGCAGGGTTCTGTCACCGAATTCCTTAAGCCGAGATTAGTTGGTATCGAAAGGATCAACCCAACTCGTGCCAAAGTTACTTTGGAACCACTAGAGCGCGGTTTCGGGCATACCTTGGGCAACGCGTTACGTCGTATTCTGTTATCGTCAATGCCAGGTTGTGCAGTGACTGAAGTAGAAATCGACGGCGTGCTCCATGAGTACAGTGCCAAAGAGGGCGTGCAGGAAGATATTATTGATATCCTACTGAACCTCAAAGGCCTTGCCGTTCGCCTGGAAGACAAAGATGAAGTCACGCTGACTTTAACGAAGAAAGGTGCCGGCCCTGTAACTGCTGGAGATATCCAGCGTGGCGACGGTGTGGTTATTACTAACCCTGAGCACGTTATTTGTAATCTGACGGGTGAAACTGAGTTCAGTATGCGCCTGAAGATTGAGCGTGGTCGCGGTTATGTGCCTGCATCAGCTCGTTTGTCCTCCGATGATGACGAACGTCCAATAGGACGTCTGTTATTAGACGCGTCTTTCAGCCCGGTTGAGCGCATAGCTTACACGGTTGAATCAGCGCGGGTAGAACAGCGTACCGATTTGGATAAACTGATCATCGATATGGAAACCAACGGCACTGTTGAGCCTGAGGAAGCCATTCGTCGTGCAGCAACAATTATGGCTGAACAGCTGGAATTCTTTGTTGAATTGCGCGATAAGAGTGAGCCGGAAAAACGTGAAGAGAAGCCGGAGTTTGATCCGATTCTGTTACGTCCAGTTGATGATTTAGAATTAACAGTTCGTTCTGCTAACTGCTTGAAGGCAGAGCAGATTCAGTATATCGGTGATCTGGTACAACGTACCGAGGTTGAGTTGCTGAAAACGCCTAATCTTGGTAAGAAGTCACTTACCGAAATCAAAGACGTGTTGGCGTCGCGCGGGTTATCTCTGGGCATGCGCCTGGAAAACTGGCCGCCAGCTAGTTTGGTAAATAAAGACTAACCAGACACCAGTTCCTGGTTTAGTGAGAAGGAATAGATCATGCGCCATCGCAAGAGTGGTCGTCAATTAAATCGGAATAGCAGCCACCGTACTGCAATGTTCCGCAACATGGCAAGCTCGTTGGTGAAGCACGAAATCATCAAAACGACTTTGCCAAAAGCTAAAGAGTTACGTCGTGTGATCGAACCATTGATCACCCTGGCTAAAAACGACAGCGTTGCAAACCGCCGTTTAGCTTTTGCCCGTACTCGTGACAAAGAAGTTGTTGGTTTGTTGTTCAATGTTTTAGGTCCGCGTTACAACGCGCGTCCAGGTGGTTACACTCGCATTATGAAGTGTGGTTTCCGTACAGGTGACAACGCACCAATGTGTTATATCGAGTTAGTTGACCGTCCAGAAGTGGATACGCTGCCAGTTGAAGAAACTGCAGCTGAGTAAGCTAGTCTCAAAGTAAAAACCGGGCGTATGCCCGGTTTTTTTTTGCATGTTTGTTATTGAACTTAAATCTAGCTAAGCTGGAATACAGCGGTGTATTTATTGGTTTAGTGTTATGCATTCAATTCGATTTTTATTGCCACCTATTTTGCTTTTACTAGTGCTGCTCAGCAATGTGCAGGCTTCTGGCTGTGAAGATGTTAAAAGTAGTAACTGTTATCAACTTGGCCCATTGCTTAAAGAAAAGTCTGAAAGTTACGACGTACTTACTGAGGTACTTAGTCAGCCTGAACGCTACAAGGTGCAAGTTCTGTATACTCAGATCGATCGCAAGCCGGATAATCAGGTTGCTTTTAGTTATTATCAATATGGGCTTGATGAATCTCGTTACTTTTATCCAGCCAGTACAGTAAAACTGCCGGTATCTTTGCTTGCACTGCAATGGCTTCAAGCGCAAAACCTTCCTGAACTTGATAAACACACTACTATGCTTACTAAAGGCAGTCGCCCTTTACAGACGTCTGTGTTAACTGATGATTCAGCCAAAAATAAGTTGCCAAGTGTTGCTCAGTATATAAAGAAAATACTGTTGGTTAGTGACAACGATGGATATAACAGGCTGTATGAATTGTTGGGGCAGCAATACATAAACACGCAATTCAATGAAAAAGGCTTAAGCAACACTGTTATTAACCATCGTCTAAGCGTGGCCTTGCCAGAGCTTGAACAGCGACATTACAACGCCATACAGTTTGTTGATAATTCACAGCAGTCTGTTAAAACGCTTCCTGCCCGTACTAATGAACAGCGTTACGTTAACTCTTCCAAACCGTTGCTGGGCAGCGCACATATAGTCAATCATAAGCTGGTTACAGCACCGATGGATTTCACCGAGAAAAACCGGTTTTCTGTAAGTGATTATTCAGGTGTATTACGGCGAATTTTTTTTCCGCAATCTTTTAGTTCAGAGCAACAGTTTGCGATCAGTGAGCAAGATCGCCAATTCATTATTCGTTATATGGGGCTTGTTCCCTTATCCAGCGACTATCCGTCATACGATGAAGCTGAGTTTCCGGATAATTACGCGAAGTTCTTACTGGTTGGCGGCGACGCCCAGCCGATACCTGAGCATTTGAGAATTTTTAATAAAAGCGGTTGGGCCTATGGTTATGCGATAGACGGCGCCTATATTGTAGATATCGAGAATAATATTGAGTTTTTTGCGGTAGCGGTAATTTATGCTAATGAAAACGACACCCTTAATGACGACACCTATCAACTTGATGAAATTGCCAAACCCTTTATGCGCCAGTTAGGGCAATTGCTCTATCAACATGAGTTAAAGCGTGACCGTGTAATCCAAGCGGATCTTAGTAAGTTTAAACATTTTTCCGATTAATTGAACAGTTTATCATCAGCTTGCGGAATATTTGCGCTGATCGGATAAAAAACACGCGGTCAGTCATCTTTCTGTAAAAAAGATCTTGATCCTATTGGCGGGATCTCTATAATGCGCATCCACAGACGGGGCAGCGGCAACGCAGCAAACGACTGAGAAAGACTTCTGAGAATGGCGAAAGCGGTTCTCGCTTTACACAAGATGTGAAGCACGCTCTTTAACAATTAGCAATCAATTATCTGTGTGG
>NZ_JBFJPY010000066.1:0-18659 GCF_041616895.1 Arsukibacterium sp. | reverse complement strand
CGTTTGAAGCGGGAGGCGTATGTTACACTTCCCAGATTTTAAGTCAAGCGTGATGATTTATCTTTTTCACCGAACACATCATCACGAGTGACTCTTTTATTACTCAGCACTACTAGTAGTACCGCTAACATCGCATTTCAGGGCTTTCGTTGCTTCCCTGAAGCGAGGGCGCCATTTTAGTGATTTAAACCTGACTGTCAAGCGTCTTTTTAAAAGATTTTTGTAATCCGGCTTATCTCACCTGAGGCATGCTATTAAACTGAAACAGCGCAGCACCCGGCTACGCGCCCCGCGTGGCATGGCGCGCATTATAGGCATTGAAATGAAGCACGCAAGTACTTTCCCGCTAAATATCTTAATATGGTGGTTAACTGCCTATTAATAATACTTTATGTTTAATTTTATAGCGCGCACTTTCAAATAAGATGTTTTTTCTATTGGCTGCTCAAGATCTAACCGTTAAGATGGTTTCGCTTAACGTAAATAAGCGCTTTTTTATTCTCTGCATTTAGGAATTGATTATGTTACCAACTTTACGTGCTTCGTTACCTTATACCCTGGCCCTGGCAGTGCTGGCCTATTTTGCTTTTGCTTTCTTTACTTTAGAAATAAACCAGGCTTGGTTTGTGGTTATTGGTGTTGTGCTTGCTGGTGTGTGTGTGCCGGTATTACTTGATGTTAAAGGTGCAGCAACGAGTTCAGAGCCATCATCACAAGATTTTAGCGGCGATACGGCCACATTATATGTTGGCAATCTGCCTTACCGGGCAAATGAGGAAGCGGTTAAGGAATTATTTGCTTCTTACGGAGCAGTCAAAAATGTCAGATTAATGAAAGATCGACAGACTGGCCGACGTCGTGGTTTTGGTTTCGTTGAAGTCTCAGCCAAAGACGCCAATAAAATGATTAATAAACTTAATGATTTCGAATTTCAGGAAAGGACATTAAAAGTTCGTGAGGCAAAGGAGCGCCAGGAAGACGACAACGCCGAGTAGTTACCTCTATATAACGTTCCTTAGTATAACGCCGGTATTTAGCCGGCGTTTTATTTTGCTCGTACCTTCAAACTGGAATCAATACTGATCTGAGGTTGGCGACACGGCTAAAAAAACATAAAATGACGCCAACATCCGTAAACTGAGATAATTATGCGAATAGGTCAGGTGTTCCCCACCGAGTATGAAAGCCAGCTAAAAGCTAAATTAAATTTAATTACAAAACTACTGGCAACCTATTCAACTTCTGAAATAGAAGTCTTTCGTTCTGCGCCGAGCCATTACCGGCAACGGGCAGAATTTCGAATATGGCACGATGGCGATGATATTTATCACGCTATGTTCGATCCAGAGACTAAACAAAAGGTTCGGATAGATTATTTTCCGGTAGCTTGCGAGCTAATCGCCGATTTTATGCCGCTGTTGTTAAGTAAAATTCAGTATAACCACCAACTTCGTTATAAATTGTACCAAGTAGATTATCTGGCGACTTTGTCGGGTGAATTACTGGTTAGTCTGATCTACAAACGACAGCTTGATCAGGTGTGGCAAGATGCAGCGCAAGCTTTAGCGGCTGAATTATTACCTGAAATGCCAGTGAAAATTATTGGTCGGGCCCGCAAACAAAAGATTGTACTGACTGACGACTTTGTTACTGAAACCGTTACGGTTGCAAAGAACACGCTGGCATATCAACAGATTGAAGGCAGTTTCACTCAGCCAAATGCCGGTGTTAATCAAAAAATGCTAAACTGGGCCGCGCAAGTTACCAGCCAGCTCAATGGCGATTTGTTGGAATTATATTGTGGCAATGCTAATTTTTCTTTAGCGTTGGCACCTTATTTTAACCAGGTTATAGCTACTGAAATTTCGCGCACCTCAATCAAATCGGCACAATACAATATCGCGTTGAATAACATCGATAATGTTCAGGTGTTACAAATGTCTGCCGAAGACGTGTCTAAATCTCTGGAAAATGGTTCAGCTTTAAAACATCTCGAATTAGCCGGAATGGCATTAAATACGGTATTAGTCGACCCCCCCCGAGCTGGCTTAGATCCTGATACCGTTAATCTGGTTAGTCGTTTCAATGACATTATTTATATCTCATGTAATCCAGAAACACTGGCAATGAATTTGCAATGTCTGAACAGCACACACCGCATCGTGAAAGCAGCACTATTTGATCAGTTTCCATACAGCCATCATGTCGAAACAGGTGTTTGGCTACAAAAGCGTTAAGCCTTATTGATTTTGTTTCGGCCATAGCTTGCCGCACCATGAGCCATCCAGCGGAGTTGGATAATGGTGCGATTGGTTAAACTAACAAACTGATCTGGTGGCGCATCCAATGCATCAGCGCCGGTGTGAAACACCAGAATGACCATTGCTTCTGCCTGTAACTGCGCCAGCTCATCAGGACATGCGGTTTCTTTACGTAAATAATGAGCTAATTCTGCTGAGAAATGTTGAATTTCGCGGGCCACTGCAGCACGAAAAGCCGCCGAAGTACCTGATCGCTCACGTAACAACAATCGGAAAACGTTACTGTTACCAGTCACAAACTCCATAAACGTTTCAACAGACGTACTGATCACACTGCCATTTTTTTCAATTCGCTGCCGGGCCTGGCGCATAAGCTGGCGCAACATTAAACCCGCCTCATCAACCAGGGTCAAACCTAATTCATCCATGTCAGCAAAATGACGATAGAAAGAAGTTGGAGCTATACCAGCCTCACGGGCAACTTCACGCAGGCTTAAACTGGCAAAACTTTTATCAGCACTTAGCTGAGAAAAAGCCGCTTCTATTATAGCCTTACGAGTTCTTTCTTTTTGCTGCGCTCTACTCACGATGTTTCCTATCGAAAAAATAGCTATTTTATACCTTGACCTGACCCAGCTGGCTAGTTAAATTGGCGTACAGTTGTAAGCTCAATGTGTGCTTCACAAGATTTCTTAACAAAAAGTGCCCTAAATGAAAAAAGCCCCCATCATCTGGACCACCACTATTCTATTCAGCCTGACGTTTCTTGTCGCAGCAATTGCTGTACCCTGGTATGCCATCGCTGTCGGTTTTGGCTGGTTTGAAATAATCGCGACCATATTAGCATTAGGTTACTGCGGCATGTCTATTACCGCAGGTTATCATCGTTTATGGGCGCACAAAACCTACGATGCACATCCATTTTTACAATGGGTTTTTGCTATTGGCGGTGCATTCGCCCTGCAAAATAGTGCACTTCACTGGTCTTCAGATCATCGTGACCATCATCGGCATGTCGATAACGACGATAAAGACCCCTATTCTGCAGGTCGTGGCTTCTGGTATAGCCATATTGGCTGGATGCTTCGTGACTACCAGGGAGAGGTCTATCACGATTACTCTAATGTCCGGGATTTACAAAAAAACCGCATCGTCGCCTGGCAGCATAAACATTATCTCACATTAACCATCGCGACCAACTTTGGTATCCCAGTGTTGCTTGGTTTGTTGAGCGGTAATATGCTCGGTATGATTTTAAGTGTTGGTGTGCTGCGCTTGGTTCTAAGCCATCATTTTACTTTTTTTATTAACTCATTGGCACATATCTGGGGTAAGCAACCTTATACTGACAAAAACTCGGCCAGAGACAATGGTGTACTGGCATTTTTGACCTATGGTGAGGGCTATCATAACTATCATCATATATTTGAATATGATTACCGCAATGGTATTAAATGGTGGCAGTTTGACCCAACAAAATGGTTAATAAAATCTGCAAGTTATATTGGTTTGACCTGCAACCTCAGAACGGTTCCAGAGGAGCGTGTAGCGTTGGCCAAGGCAAAAATGCAATTACAGCGTGCACAGCAGAAAGCGCAATTACTGCCAAACGCAGAACAGCTTTTACAGCTGCTGGAACGGGAGTACGAACTACTGGTTTCCAGAATGCAGGACTTTTATCAATTGAAGAAACAATTTGTCGTGCAGAAGAAGCAAGCGTTGATTGAGCATTACCAAACCGCTGATTTTAAGCTACGCTATCGTGAGTTTAAATATCATATGCAGCAACAACATCAACACTGGCAGCGGCTCACAGCCGCCTTCCACTAAACACTGAAAAAGAGGCTGCGGCCTCTTTTTTTGTGATAAAGACCTGTTATGCTGCCACGTTATAGTTTTGAGTGAAGAAGGCAATGCTTGTGACCGAAAATAGTAAATCCAAAAAACCTGCCTATGATTATGACGCAATCGTTATTGGCACTGGCCCGGGTGGTGAGGGTGCAGCCATGTATCTGGCTAAAAGTGGCAAACGGGTAGCAGCAATTGAACGTTATAAGTCAGTTGGTGGTGGGTGTACACACTGGGGTACTATTCCATCCAAAGCGTTGCGGCATTCTGTCAGCCGGCTAATTGAATTTAATGAGAATCCGTTGTTTCAATTAGATGACCAGCTAACACGGCTGACGTTTTCTCAAATACTGAAGCATGCTGCCGGGGTTATTCGTAAACAGGTGAAACTCCGAGCAGGTTTTTATGATCGCAATCTGGTCAGAATTCATCAGGGCGAAGCACGCTTTATTGATAAAAATACCCTGGAAATTACCACGGAAGATGACAGTTGTTATCGTCTGACCGCCGAGACCATTGTTATTGCTTCAGGCTCGCGGCCTTATCGGCCACCACAAGTCGACTTCAACCATTCTCGAATCTACGACAGCGACACCATCTTATCGCTGGTACATGAACCTAAGCATATAATTATCTATGGCGCTGGGGTAATTGGCTGTGAATACGCTTCCATTTTCCGGGGACTCGGGGTAAGAGTTGATCTGGTAAATACCAGGGACCGGCTGTTGTCTTTTATGGATGCGGAAATTTCCGATTCTCTAAGTTACCATTTCTGGAACTCTGGCATGACCATTCGCCATGGTGAAGAATTCGCTCAGATTGAAGGTCAATCTGACGGAGTGGTGCTACATTTGCAATCGGGAAAGAAAATGAAGGCAGATTGTTTTCTGTTTGCCAACGGTCGGACCGGCAATACCGATATGTTGAATCTGACTGCCATTGGTTTGGAGTCTGACAGCCGTGGTCTAGTAAAGGTTAATGAGCGCTATCAAACCAGTATTGATAATATCTATGCTGTCGGCGATGTTATTGGTTACCCCAGTCTGGCGAGCGCCGCTTACGACCAGGGTCGTCTGGCCGGCGAGGCGATCGTCAAAGGTAACCTTGATGGCCACCTTATCGCTGATATTCCGGTAGGTATTTATACCATCCCGGAAATGAGTTCTGTTGGCAAAACGGAGCAAGAGCTTACCAATGCCAAAATTCCTTACGAGGTAGGCAGAGCGCAATTCAAACATCTGGCACGTGCGCAAATTGCCAATACTAGTGTTGGTAGTCTGAAGTTATTGTTTCATCGCGATACTTTAGAGATTCTCGGGATTCACTGTTTCGGTGAGCGGGCGGCAGAAATTGTGCATATCGGTCAGGCTATAATGATGCAGGCCAACGGCGGCAATAACTTAAATTATTTTGTCCATACCACGTTTAATTATCCCACAATGGCAGAAGCTTATCGGGTTGCCGCATTAAACGGCTTAAATAGACTTTTTTAACATACTTTATAAATTTACGATTAACGTATTGAAATATATTAGAATAATTATTTTTGTTTTGATTGATAAATCATTGTAAACTCAATGAAATGATAAATTTTCGTGGGACTGTCGTGGAGACCCGTTATGCCAATAGTTCGTATTAGTCTGGCTTGGATTGCAATCTGCTTCTCCTGGCATACACTTGCAGATTTTCCAACTGCAAAGTCTTTATTTGAAAAGCAGGAATACCAGCTAGCTAAGCCACGACTAGAAAAGTTAGCCGAGTTGGGTCATCTGGAAGCGCAGTTTCTGGTGTCCAGAATTTATGCTGAAGGTTTAGGCACGGAAGTGGATATTAACAAAGCTTATGCCTGGAGTCTGATCGCTCGCGACCGTGACCATCCCGAAGCGGCACAGCAATATTTGGCATTAAGGCGAAAACTTGACTCGCGTCGTGACGGCAAAGATACCTTCAGTAACTTGAATAGCAAATACGGCAAAGATGCATTATTTGGTAACTTGTATCCTATTGCCAACCGCTTTGTAGTTGGTAGCGCTGCAAAAATAAAAGCCATTCGCCAGGACGAACCAAGCTTTCCAGGCTATTTTGAGCGTGGTGGTGTGTCCGCATGGGCGGTTGTTCATTACGATATTAATGAAGATGGTAAAGTAGAAAATACCAAAGTGATTGCGTCTTTCCCGGTAGATGGGATCAGTAAATATGTACTTGAAGCGGTAAACAATTGGCGCTTTGAGCCGCCGCGTGATTTATATGGTGATACCAAGCGGCTTGAAATGCAACTGCATAGCTTTCAGATAAAGGCGTCTCAAGGCTCACAGTCCCGCCGTTTTAACCGTGATAATCAAGAGTATCTTGATGCAATAGCTGCAGCTGCCAAGGCAGAGTTTGCTGAGTACCAATATTTATATGCCGTTCTGGCTGAAAGTAACATTATTAAAACTGAAAACCCGATTGATTGGTATCAGAAAGCAGCAATTAACGGTCATCAAACAGCCCAGTACCGCTTGGCGCAGTGTCTGATCACAGGCAACGGCTGTGATAAAGATCGAAGTAAAGCTGTAAACTGGCTATCAGTT
This sequence comes from Arsukibacterium sp., assembly GCF_041616895.1. Lineage (GTDB taxonomy): Bacteria > Pseudomonadota > Gammaproteobacteria > Enterobacterales > Alteromonadaceae > Alishewanella. Next base: position 11,977 of record NZ_JBFJPY010000066.1, on the reverse strand, counting down.
GCGGCTGAAGGTGGTAACCCCAAAGCTGCGTATTTGCTCGCTCAGGAGCTACTGGATAGCAACAACGTTAACTTTGAACCTCGTAAGGCCGCTCGCTATCTGGAGCTTGCAGCATTACAGGAGTATATGCCAGCAATAACAGATTATGCGTCTCTTCTGGCAATGTCTGATGACCCTGAGATTTATAACCCGAAAAAAGCGGTCAGCCTGGCAGAGCAAGGCAGAGCTATTGACCCAAACCATCCTGACTTACTTTCTACTATTGGTGTCGCCTTTATTGAGCTTGGTCAGCAGAGCAGAGGGGAAGCAATGTTGCAACAGGCCATCAATGAAGCGAAAAAACGGAATTGGGCGTCGACAAATTTTGAAGATTTATTGCTTGATTATCAAACGTCTGTAGCGGGTACGAACTAGTGAAAAGGCCATCGTAAGATGGCCTTTTCGTTTACTCTTCTGACGTATCAAGATGGTATGTGCGACTTAACGTCTGTACAGCATTAATAAATACACCGGCTTTTTCCGGATCAACATCTGGCGTAATACCATGGCCTAAATTAAACACATGGCCTGTGCCCTGGCCGAAACTGTCTAAAATCGATTGTACTTCCTGGCGGATCCGCTCAGGTGAGCCAAGTAACAATGAAGGGTCCATATTACCCTGCAGGGCAACTTTGTCACCTATCCTGCTGCGTGCATTGCCAATATCTGTTGTCCAGTCAAGGCCTACAGCATCACAACCGGTAGCAGCAATAACTTCCAGCCACTGGCCGCCATTTTTAGTAAATAAGGTCACAGGTACTTTGCGACCCTCGGCTTCGCGGGTCAAACCATTGATAATAGTCTGCATGTAACTTAACGAAAATTCTTTATAATCGCGCGGCGTCAGGATACCGCCCCAGGTATCAAAAATCATCACTGACTGCGCCCCTGCTGCAATTTGGGCATTGAGATACAACACCACACTTTGTGCTAGTTTATCTAGCAACATATGCAGCACTTCAGGCTCGCTGTACATCATCTTCTTAATGATACTGAACGTTTTGCTACCACTTCCCTCAACCATGTATGTTGCCAGCGTCCAGGGGCTTCCAGAGAAACCAATCAGAGGTACGCTACCATTTAGTTCGCGTCTGATCGTTCGCACAGCATCCATAACATAACGTAACTCTTGTTCAGGATCGGGTACCGGTAAATTAACCACATCCATAAAATCACGGATTGGCCGTTGAAACTTAGGGCCTTCACCTTCGCCAAAATATAAGCCTAATCCCATAGCATCAGGAATAGTCAATATATCACTGAATAAAATAGCGGCGTCCAGGGGATAGCGGCGCAACGGCTGCAAGGTCACTTCACATGCGAGTTCCGGGTTCTTGCACAACGACATAAAATCGCCTGCCACTGCCCGTGTTGCCCGATACTCCGGCAAATATCGGCCAGCCTGACGCATCATCCAGACAGGAGTGCGATCAACGGGCTGCTTTAGCAACGCGCGTAAGTAACGGTCATTTTTTAACTGCATAATTTATTCGCCTTCAGAATTATCTGAGTAAGTTTATCACCTGTCACCATCTGACTCTAGGGCATTAATCTGCAGTTCAGCTTTTTTAGGGCTACGGCTTGTATCTGTTAACCACATCTGTTATAAAATACTCGCGCTAGTAAAGAATCATAAGCGAGAAGCCTGTTTAACAGGACCATGCAGTACCAAGTTAAGCCACTTTATGTGGCTTTTTTATTTTCTGCCATCCTTGGCACAAACCCTTCGGGCCATCGCTTTGCATTGTTAAAAAATCGTTCCGGAAGACCTTTATTTACCTGTTACTTGTAAATAATGCTGCTGTAATTGCCTGATAATTCTGCCTGACAGGGTCTCCTGAGGGGGCACATCAGGTAAGTTTGTTAAGTCAAACCAGGCCGCTTCGGCAATTTCATTCGGCTGACAGACAATATCTCCTTGCTGATATTCTGCGGTAAATCCTGTCATTAAAGAATGTGGAAATGGCCAGGGTTGGCTGCCTACATAAACTAAGTTTGTAATATCGACGCCCACCTCTTCTCTAACCTCGCGCACCGCAGCTTGCTCTAACGTTTCGGCCGACTCAACAAAACCTGCCAAAATGGAATAAAAGCCCGGTTTATGACGGGTAGATCGAGCGAGTAAGATCTGGCCAGGTCTGGTAATACCCACTAAAACACAAGGCGCAATCCGCGGGTAACAGCGATGCCCACATTTGTTACATAATGCAGCTAACTCCCAGTGAACGAGATGCATCGCACTGCCACACTGACCACAAAAACGATGGGTTTGTAAAAATAGTGCAACCTGCAGCGCCCTCGAAGCCAACTCAAACAATGCCTCACATTGCGCTAGCAAACTGCGGGCTGAATGCCAGCATGAATCATCGCTTATCTGATCATGGTCCACCAGCAGATAGCAGGGTTGCTGCTGATACACCCCCAGCCAGCAAATTTGTTCGGGCTCGGTGGCAATGGTTAAGCTGGCTAAGGTGCCGTGTGGTACCTGGCTATCAGCTGTCAGAAATAAGCGGCCTTTATTTACAATAAACCAGTAGCCTGAACTCTCATTTGGCAACGAAATACTGTGCTTTATCATGCTAAGGTCCTTAATTCATTCTGTTTATTCGGTTACATATCCGAGCACTATTGCTATGATACGACCAGTATACTGGGCTGACCAATAAAAAAATGGTTGATCTTTAGTGTAAATTTCTTTTAATTTGAGGTAGCAGAACTTTTACTGCTCTTAAGGAGAAGGCAATGTACCGTCGTGTGCAACAAGCGCAAAAAAAGTGGGGAGGGTCGTTAACTGCAATAGATAACTGGCTTGACGAGCGCCAGCAACTTATCGTGAGTTATTGCAAATTGGCCGGCTTACCACCCTTTGAGAAGGACCGCCATACGCTGCCCGATCAAGAGAAAATTCGCGGATTCTGCCAGTTGTTAATGGATTACTTATCGGCCGGCCACTTTGAGGTATATGAACGCATCGTTGATCAGTGCACCGTAAATGGCACCGATTCGCGCAAATTAGCGGATCGCCTGTACCCGAAAATTTCTGTATCAACTGATTTAGCGCTAAGTTTTAATGATGCCTATGCAGATCATTTAAGCACCCGCAATAGTGCAGCATTTGACCGTGAATTGTCTGAACTGGGACAAGCATTAGAAGAGCGATTTGAGCTGGAAGACGAGTTAATCGATACCCTGCATGCTAAGCACACTGATGCCAGCGTATCTGCGTAAGATTGTCCGCCTGCATCAGCTCCGGTTGAGACGCTAAAACAGACAAGACAGGCAGCGCCAACACTAGTATTGTCGCTGCCATTGCTTTAGTTATTCTGCTGAAACAATTTCCAGTAGTTCAACTTCAAATACTAAAACGCTGTGTGGTGTAATCACACCCATATCGCGCTCGCCATAAGCGAGCTCTGACGGAATAGTAAACTTATACTTTGAACCTACGTTCATCAGTTGCACGCCTTCAGTCCAGCCCGGAATCACCCGGTTTAACGGAAACTCGGCGGGTGCATCACGATCGTAAGAGCTGTCGAATTTTGTGCCGTCGGTCAAGGTGCCGGTATAATGCACTTTAACAACATCTGTTGCTACTGGCTTAGGGCCATCTGCACTTTCCAATACTTCGTACTGCAAGCCTGAATCCGTAACAGTAACGCCTTCTTTACTGGCATTTTGTTCCAGATAAGCTTTACCGGCCGCAATAACGGCTTCAGATTCTGCAGTGGCAATTTCAGCTTGTTTAGCGCGATATTGCTCGTCCAGACTGGCTAATAACGTCTGAATTTCGTCATCACCTACGCTTGAGTTGCCCGCTAAACCATCTTTAACACCTTGCAGAATTAACTCGCTATTTAGCGAAACAGCAATTTTGTCATATTCTTGAACAGTGCTTTCCAGGTAACGACCAGCAGAAACACCCAGGCTGTATGCTTGTTTTGCCTGTTCTGTATCCAGAGCGGGTGCTTCAGGTTGTTTTTCTTGCTGACAAGCACTTAATGTCAGCATTGCTACGGCAATCAGTGATAATTTGGTTGTTACACGCATCGATTTCTCCAATTTTTGGCAGCCAGGCTGCAAAAGTGTGTTTTAATAATCCCTCAGGTTCTGACCTATACTAACGGTTTGTGCGAATGAGGTTAACACCCACAATGAAATATCCTGTGCTTTTTGCTATTTTTTTACTCTCATCCTGCACAAAAGTAGAAACCACCCCCGTTATTCAATGGCAGCACGTTGCGCAAGGCAGCTATGCTGCAGAAATAAGTGCTGATGGCCGCTATGCAGTGGTGTCCTCGGTTGAACATGGTGTCGCTTTCTGGGATTTGCAACAGAATGCCCTTAAATATCAGTGGCAACATACGCCTGAACAGGACAACCTGGTGTTCAGCCTGGCCATCAGCCCAGATAACAGTCACGTGTTAACCGCAGATCAGCAAACATTTGCGCTATGGCGCACTGACACAGGTCAAAACGCCGGCTTCTGGCAACTCGATCAATCTACAGTCAGAGACATTGCGGTATCTGATGAGGGTCGCCACCTGCTGATAGCAAAAAGTGACGGAGTGGTACAGCACATAACCCTGAGCTCGGGGCGTCGTCTGGAATTCATGGGGCACAGTGAAAAAGTGAACAGCGTGGCCATGTCACCAAATGGTCGTTACGCGCTCACTGGCAGCAACGATTACCAGGCATACTTATGGGATACCGACAGTGCTCAGATCATTCATACATTCAGCCACCCAAGCCGGGTAAGTAAAGTCGCGCTGGACCCGCAGGGTCGCTTCGCTTTTACTGCTGATAGTCAAAGCCTGGCCAGGATTTGGGATATCCAGAGCGGTGCTTTGGTCAGTAGCTTACAAATCACCGCCCGTCAGCAAGTATTCAGTGCCGTGCGCTTTAGTGAAAACGGCCAGTATTTGCTTACCGGCGCCCCCACCCGCAATGTTGTGTTGTGGCGGGTAAGTGATGGTAAGGAGTTACAGCGCTGGCGGGTTATGCCTCGTGATGGCAGCCGGCCGGCGGGTGCCGTTGTGCATGCTGTAGCTTTCTTAAGCCCAACACGTATAATCAGTGAAAGCTCAAGTGGCTATGCCGAAGTATGGGAAATAAATTATGACTGATCTTGATGCTGCTATGCAGCAACAGTTAATTGAACTGGAAAGTAAACTGGCTTTTCAGGAAGATACCGTTCACAACCTGAACAACGAATTGCATCAGCACCAAATCCGGATTGAAAAGTTGCAGCAGCAAGTGATCCTGCTCGCCGAAAAGTTGCGGCAACTGCCTGATGATCAGGGTATCCTGTCACCAGAAGATGAACCACCGCCGCCGCATTATTAACAGAAGGCGATAACAGCGTCTTATTCCGGTTTAAAAACACCTATGACTTGCTCGCTGGCGCGGCTTGCCTTTGATACTTGTTGCGCTGGCTGCACCATCTGATGGCCGCAGCTAACGCACTCTACTTTCTCTACGTTGTTTTCTAAAAAAAGCATCATGGTGTCTACAGCATGGCATTTGGGGCAACTTGCGCCAGCAATAAAACGTTTTTTCTTGCGAACAGTCATAAAGGTCTCATTTCATTAACGGTTAGGCCTTGGTTTATGCTGGTTATAGCGTAAAATTGGCACCCTAGTTCAGTATTACAGGTAAAAGCATGATTCAGTTACAGCAGGTTGAACTGCGCCGCGGCCCACAGGCTTTATTCAGCAATGCTGATCTTACCGTATTTCCGGGGCAAAAAGTCGGAATAATTGGTGCTAATGGTTGCGGTAAGTCCAGCCTGTTTGCCATGTTGCTTGGAAAACTGCACGCCGATGCCGGTAATATTAATATCCCGGAACGTTGGGTGATCTCTACCGTTGCCCAGGAAACCCCGGCACTGGACTGCAGCGCCATGGATTATGTGTTGCAGGGGGATGAAAAACTGTTTCCCTTATTGTTAAAAGCCCGCAGCCAATGCAGTGAAAGTGATTTAGCTGCAGTTCATCTGCAAATAGAAGCCCTGGATGGCTACCGGGCTGAAGCTAAAGCTGGTGTGCTGCTGGATGGCCTGGGTTTTAGTGGTGAAGCCCAGCAACAGTCGGTTAAATCGTTTTCAGGTGGCTGGCGGATGCGGCTAAACCTGGCCAAGGCGTTAATGCAGCCCGCTGAATTACTGCTGCTGGATGAGCCCACCAACCACCTCGATTTAGACGCTGTATTGTGGCTGGAAAAGTATCTGGCAAACTATCAAGGTACCTTGCTACTGATAAGCCATGACCGTGATTTTCTGGATGCAGTAACCGATAACATCGTGCATATCGAGCGACAAACCCTAACGTTATATAAAGGTAACTACAGCCAGTTTGAACGCCAGCGCGCTGAGCAGTTGTCACAGCACCAGGCCAACTTTGATAAGCAGCAGCGCCAGGTGGCACACCTGCAGAAGTTTATTGACCGCTTTAAAGCGCAAGCCACCAAAGCCCGCCAGGCACAAAGCCGGATTAAAGCGCTGGAACGGATGACCATTCTGGCGCCCGCCCATGTCGATTCGCCTTTTAGCTTTAGTTTTCGCGAACCAAAATCACTGCCCAACCCGCTGCTTAAAATGGAGAATGTGCAGGCTGGTTATAGCGATCATGTGATCTTAAGCCAGATTAAGTTTCAGCTACTACCAGGCAGTCGGATCGGGCTACTGGGGCGAAATGGCGCCGGTAAATCCACCTTAATTAAACTATTGTCAGGCAGTATGCAGCCGCAAAGTGGCGAAATCTGGTATGCCAATGGTGTCAGCCTGGGTTATTTTGCCCAGCACCAACTGGAAACCCTGCGGCCACAAGATTCACCGCTGCAGCATTTAGTGCGGCTGGACCCGTTAGTTCCCGAGCAAAAACTGCGTGATTTTCTGGGTGGTTTTGGCTTTCATGGTGATAAAGCACTGGAAGCGTGTGCGCCGTTTTCGGGCGGGGAAAAAGCCAGGTTGGTACTGGCATTAATTGTTTATCAGCGTCCTAACTTGCTCTTACTGGATGAACCTACCAACCACCTTGACCTGGATATGCGTGAAGCCATTGTGATGGCATTGCAGGAGTTTGAAGGCGCCATTGTAATTGTTTCGCACGACCGTCATCTGCTTAGCAGTTGTACTGATGAGTTTTACCTGGTCGCGCATGGCCGGGTAGCCCCTTTTGATGGTGATTTGGTCGATTATTATCAGTGGTTGCAGCAAGATGCACGGCAAAGTAACAGCAGTACGCCGGCAGATACCCCCGCCAGCAGCAATATTGTTCGAAAAGATCAGAAACGACTGGAAGCCAACTTACGTAATATGCTCAGGCCACTGAAGCAAAAAGTGGAGAAGCTAGAGCAACAGCAACAAAAACTAACCGAACAACTGGCGGTTATTGAACAGCAACTGGCCGACGCCGATATTTACAGCGCGGAGCGCAAAACCGAGCTTACCGCCCTGCTCGCAAAACAAGCCAACGTCAGCAGCAGCCTGAGCAGCACGGAAGAAGACTGGTTTATGGCACAGGATGAGCTGGAGCAGCAAACTGCGCATTTTTGGAATATTAATAGTTAAAGGTGGCAGAATAATGGCTAACCAGCCAACAGCAGAGGCACTATGGCAGTTTAGCCTGGCACTGTACCCCAAAATACAGCCTCTTTGTCTGCAGTGGCAGGATACCTTCGGACTAAATGTTAATATGCTGCTGTTGCTCTGCTATCTGGAAAAACGGCAGTTAAGTCTGTCTGCCAGCGAGCTTGAGCAGCTGGCCGCTACCCTGAATACTTTCAGCCAGCAGTTTACCCAACCACTGCGCGACTTACGCAGAAGAAGTAATAGCGTCAATCTTTCCGTCACACAGCAGCAACAGCTAAAACAAAGCTTGCTGGCAGCAGAGCTATCATTAGAGCAGCTGGAACAGCAATTGCTGGTTACGCATTGCCCCGCGTTAAGTTCATCAGTTCAACCTTTGATTGAGCGATATCTGAGCCAATTGCAGGCCGATACCCCGGCAATAGCCCAACAAATGCTTGATCTACGTCAAGCTGTAATGCAACTTCGCTAGCATCACCGTCACAGTTTGATCTGTATCATGCCGATAGCGACGCCGCTTGCTTAAAATTCATCAATTAATATGGTGTATTAGCGGTTACGCAAGAGGGTAAGTTTATGAACCTGTGGCATGAATTTCTTAATGATCCGGTTATTTTTATATCGTTCACTGGCCTGGCTGTTGTGATTGGCTTGTGTCTGTTTTATGCCGTTTATTTCATCTATAAAATCGAGCACGACGTAGCAGATCCAAAGCAGAATTAACGGAAAATTGCGGACGCAGCTGGCCTGTTTAACCCTTTACATCAGGTTTCAAGGTAAGTGAGCTTATCCGGTACACCATTCCAGTCATCGGCATCAGCTGGCGGGGCTTTTACTTCACGAATGTTCGGCCACAAGTCAGCCAGCTCGGCATTTAATGCGATAAAACCCTGCTGGTCGGCCGGCACCTTATCTTCCTGCACAATGGCATTGGCCGGGCATTCTGGCTCACACAGCGCACAGTCAATACAAATAGTTGGGCTAATGGCCAGAAAATTTGGCCCTTCAAAAAACGCGTCCACCGGGCATACTGCTACGCAATCGGTATATTTGCATTTTATACAGTTATCCAGCACCACAAATGCCATAACGCGACCCGTTCCTGTTGCTTTTGGCTTGGGATCATACTGCAGCGAACAGAAAAAACAAGCGTGCATAATCTGCTAAGCGCAGGATCATCCCCTTTATCATTATTTGGCAAGCAAGCAGCATGCTTGCTAAATATGCTAGAACCTTATACCGTTGATCTGGCGCCTTTATTGGCAAATAAACAGAAAACAACCGGGTCTCAGGAGCAGCCATGACAGCACAAAAGCGTATTCTGATTGCGGAAGACGATAGCTTTCTGCGGTCATTACTTGAATTACAATGCAGTAGTCTGAATATGCAGACGTGCTGTGTTGGTGACGGAGAACTGTTGGTAACAGAAGCGCTGAGCTACACCTTTGATATTATATTAACCGACATTCAGATGCCGCTGTGTGACGGCATTCAGGCGATGCAGATCCTGCGACGCCTGGGTTACGACCGCCCTATATTCGCCATGTCTGCAGATGGCCTGGACTGTGAGGGGTTTGATTACATTTTTAAAAAGCCAGTCAATGTTGACCTGCTGGCAGAGCTATTATCTGCCACGCCACCACAGCAACAGCTGCCGTTACAATTAAATAGTCAACTCAGCAACCTGTTCTATCAGAATTTAGCACAGCTTAGTCAGGAATTTGCCTTAGCGCTTAAAAATGAGGAGCTGGAGCAAATGCGGCAAATTTGCCATAAAATTAAAGGCGGTGCCGCCAGCTTTGGTCACAGTCATTTAACTCAACTGGCTGATCAACTGCAACAACGGCTGCTAACAGACCGTCCTGATGCGAATCTTCTGCAAGAATGTCAGCAGTTTCTTCAGGTGACTCAGCAAGCAGGAGCCGGCAATGAAAGAACCTAAGATATTGCTGGTAGACGATGTCGATTACAGTCGCCAACTGCTGCGCAATAATATTATGGCACTGACCAATGTTAAGTTACTGAAATATAAAACATTTAATTTCTTTAACGCCAGCACTGCCGCAGATGCCAAAGCATTGTTCACGTTGCATCAACCGGATATTGTTTTTTTAGATATTGAGCTTCCCGACTATTCCGGCCTTGAATTACTTGCTCAGTTCAAGCAGCAAAAACCCGCTTGCTTTATCGCAATGGTCAGTGGTGCCAGCACCCTTGAGAATGTAACGCAGAGCATCAAAATGGGTGCTGCAACATTTATTGCTAAACCCTTTACTGGCGATAAAATTCTGGCAGCAATGCGGTTGATGGAGAAGCAATTTCAGACGCAAACAAGTTTAGGAGCACCATAGGGAAAAAGTGAAAATAGGATCGGGGCCAATTAAGCTTTACGGCGCTCTTTTTTATAGTTTTTTTGCAAAATAGTCGTCGCCCCAAGCCAGACGCGACTCCCCTACGCCGTTTGATGTAACCGATCTTAAATTTTCGAGTAAGTGCAACGCCTCAGTACGTGATAACCCCAGATAACGGAAAAAGGCATAGCCAATCATGCCCGTACGGTGGATACCTGCCGAGCAATGCAGATACAGGTGTGCCCCCTCTGTAAGCAGCGTTTTGCAGCGTGCAAAGCAATCCGTAATGTCAGCAATTCTACTGTGCTCGGGTGGTTTGCCATTTTCCAGAGGCAACCAAACCCATTGCAGGCCATTTTTCCTTGCCGCTTTGTTAATCTCAGCCGCCCCTTCATGCTCTGAGAGCAAGGTCCAAATGTGACTAACCCCACTCTGTTTAAAATCTTTCAGCAATTTAAGCTTTGGCCGGTGCCCCACACTTATCTTGCCACCGGCCACCTCAAGTGCTGCAATGTTTACCTGCTGTATTGGCATAACTGCCTCCAACTTTACTGTCTAAAAAATCCGCTAGCTCAACCTTGAGCTTAATACTCTTTTAGGTAGACCAGTGTTTGTAAATATTTTTCTCTAAGATCAGAGCAGGTCTTTTGTGCTTTTGCCAGATACTTATCGGGGCGCTGCTGGGCGCGTTGATTGTATTCCAAACAACTGAGTAACACATCGACTACGCCCGGCGGCATAGCCCAAACGGCTGTGGTGTCTACCATCAGCAATTTGTCGCGTCCCGCCATGCCGCAGTAGCGTGCCTCATCAAATTCAAAAATCAGGCGAAAGCCTTGCTCCACAACGTCAAATTTAATTTTGGTTGCGAGCTTAGCATCGACGGTAAAATGCGGGATAAAACACAGTGGTTGGTCTGTGTTCTGGAACTCCAGGTATTTGATGCCTTTGTCGTAGCCTGCCAAACAGCTTTCAATCTCAAACAGGTCATCATCGCCCCATTTGTATGTCTCAAACTTGCTGAAAACAGCACACGAACGATTTTTTGATGCAACGTTTGGCGCTGACACTTGCTGTTGAACGGGGGCGTTTCGGTTATTCTCTAAGGCAATGGCTTTTACACAAAAAAGTAACGCGGTAACACATAATAATCTCAAACTTTGCTCCGGTAAAATAGCGCTAAGCAACACCCTAATTATTTTTACGCATCACGCTAAACAAAGCAAAAATACTTTTGAGTTAAGCCGCCTGGTAACCGCCAGTGGTCCTTGGGGTAGTGGCAGTTAGCGGAACCAACTCGGCTGGTACCGTCACTTGGCGGCAAAAACATACGCCGTTTGGAGAGGAATTAAACGCCGTTGCTGCTAATAAAGATGAAATTGATTTTACCGGCCATATTAAGGATTCTGATACGGGTCTGAACTATATGCAGGCACGATACTATGATCCAGTTATAGGGCGGTTTTACTCCAATGATCCGGCTGGCTTTACCGCAAGCAACCCGATGATGTTTAACCGCTATGCTTATGCGAATAATAATCCGTATAAGTTTGTCGATCCTGATGGAAAGAAGGCTGAAAGCTTCTTTGTTCAAGGAAAAACGTATGAGAATGTTGGGCAAGCTGTGTCTGGCGCTTGGGGCGACCCCAGACAATCCCTTGACTCTGGAGTGCAGAATTCCATTCCAAATGTTGAGGTGACAGCTGAAAATATAGGTACTATTTCAGATGGTGCAGCGTTAGGTGCATCGGTAAGTTTAGCCGCAGGACAGCCGCAAGCTGCTGCTGTACTAGGCACGTTTTCATTGGTAACTGGTGTCACTGAGGCAATGATGAGTGAAAACCCGCAACAAGGCCTAATCATAGAGGCAGCTTCTACCATAACTAGTCTAAAATCTGTTGGGGTAGTGGTCAAAATTGCCTCTGGAGCAATTGAAGGCGCTCCGACTGCTGTTAAAAATGTTGTGGCGGGCTCAGGAAGCCAACTACAAACAGAAACAGCT
>NZ_JBFJPY010000065.1:0-18736 GCF_041616895.1 Arsukibacterium sp. | reverse complement strand
CGCGCGCCAGCGAGTAAAGGCAAATCACCCCAGCGCCAGCCTACCAACAAAAAACCAACCAGGCAGGGCCAAAGCTAATCATTGACCATCGCTTAACTTGACAACAAGGCGCCCTGGCGCCTTTTTTGTTTGAAAGACATTTACCAGCGTGTTTACGAATCGGTGCAAATCTCTCTGGATGAGTAAAAAACAGTAAAAAATGTCAGGACCGCGCCGGTCAACGCAATTAATGGACCTGAGATAATGCCACCAAACTGAAAATAGCCCATTACTGAGCCGGTTAATAACATTAGTAATCCGAGATTTTTGATTACAGCAGCTTTGGTACTTTCTTGACTCCATTCATTGCAGTTAACGCACTGCAGCATAAAAGTGCCATTAACTTTGTTAAATGTAGCTGCAAGTTTCAAGTTTATTTTATGTCCACACTTAGGGCACTTGTACATTTTCACTGATTTAATTCCCTGACCAGCCTAAACCCTAAAGATGAATATTTACTGTCGATAGAAACGCCAGCTCGAGCAGACAAGCGCGTATTATGAGCTCGGCTTAAATAACTGCCCCCTTTTGTAATTCGCCATTCACAATCACCAGTTTTTACTGCAGTGCTGTCGGTTGAACGAATTTTCTCATCATCACAATCCAGTACCCACTCTGCCACGTTAGAGGATACGTCATATAAACCATAAGGGTTGGCTTGATAACGGCTAGACATCCAGGGTTGCGCTGCTTCCGTACCCTTGATGCAGTTACCAATATCGCGATCGCAATGTTCTTTGCTTTGAATATACTCATCGCCCCACCAGAAAGTGGTTTTTGTGCCCGCTCTGGCGGCATATTCCCATTCTGTTTCCGACGGCAGCCGATACTGTTGACCTGTTTGCTCAGTTAACCACTCAGCGTAAGCACTTGCGTCAAGCCAGCTAACATTAATCGCTGGCATGTCTCCGCGACCCCAGCCTTCATCATCGGGTAAGGCTCTGTTGGTCGCAAAGGCGAACTTATCGTATTGTGCAAACGTGATTTCAGAGCGGGTAATCGCAAAAGATTTTAAAATTTCTATGGTGCGTTGCGGGCCAAAATCGGCATAGGATGATCTAAAGTCTTCACCTACTACTCCTTTCCCTGCTGGGATAACACTTAACTCGGGCCCCGCGCTGTCATCGCTAAGTTGATCTGTAATGAACTCAGCATTAAAGCTGGGGCTTTTACTGCAAGATATTACGAAAATTGACAAAATTAGCGTACTAGAAGCTTTCTTCACTAATAACATATTTTTTTTACTCATTGACGCTGTAACCAATCACAAAACTGCGATTATCGTCAGCGGTACCAACTAAGTTGGTACCGCTTGCATAGCTAGTTACACTAGCACCAATTAGCTCAATAAACTTAGTGCCAAGTAAAGCTTGCACTTGCTTTTGCGAATAGACTTTAGTTGCTTTAGTACCATCATCCAATAACCTACCATGTAACATTACTGCTTTAAGTGCTTTCTTCGATTTACTTAGCTCTACGTATTCTAATTTGAGTATTTCTTCTGCTAAGCGTTTGCGGTCCGCTCTGGAAAGACTTTTATACATTTTTAGTATACCGGCCTTACCTATGCCTTTTTTGCGTAGTGCAGCAACCAAAACTGCTTGGTTGCCAAGCGTTTTGGTTACATCCGCCATTTGCACAACATCTGTTGCAATAATTAGTGCGTTAAACAGAGGCGATTCATCCAACTGATCATTGTAGTGAGCGTTACCGGACAGTGCGTTGTACGAGCGGCCGATGCCAGTACTGCATTGAAATGTTGCAGCGGCAGTCGCTGTTAACGTTAGCGGCATTGCTGCCCAGCTAGCACCTACAGTTACAGTGCCACCCCCAGCTTCCACAACTAGTAAGAGCCAACCTATGGCTGCGCCTGTACAACTAATGCCTGCGGCGGTTAACTCGGAGCCAACAGTTGATTTGGTTATTTGAAGTGCTTTGTTTACCGATTGATATTTAGGAAGTTTAATTTCGCGAATATAAACTGTTTTACCATCGGCCCTGCAACTGTTTCGCAGTATTTTCGCAAAGAATATCGACTCTCTTTCAAAACTGGTAACCGAGTAGCCGGGCATAGGGGAGTTATAGCCGATAAACGTTACACCAGCACCTGTAAATTCTGGGTGATTATCCAGTGCAGCGTATATTTTGTCTAATCTGGTCGATGGGAAAAGTTGCTTCGTTTTCTGTTCCGCATAGTTCCCGTGGGTGAGTTGTGCTGTAAGTGCCATACCAATTCCATTTGTCATAATTTTAGTTATTTTAGTATCATTATGAAATATGTAAATTAATTTTTTGTTAAAAATTGAGGTTTTACACTCTTTCGAGTTGCACTGAGCAATCGATGATATGAGATGTTAAATTTTATTTGGGTAAAATAACCGTTAACTTTTAATTACAAAACAGGACGGAAGATTGGGTTACAGTTAGTTGATGGGTGACTTGCGGGTAGCAATACGGGGAGTAGGGAATGACTTTCGGACGGTTTGTTTTCGGGTGTGGCCTGACTGCCTGTGTAGTGTTGATGTCGGCCTGTGGCGGCAGCAATTCGCCGGTGCAGCAGCCTGCGCCACCGCCTGTGTCGCCCGCGCCGCCGGTGATATTAACCTTTCAGGGGTTAGACGGTTATACCATCAACGAACTGTATCAACACAGTGGGGTGCTGTTGGCAGCCAGTGATAATGGCGTGCATCGGCAGACCAGCAGCGGCAGCTGGACTGCTGCAGGCCTCGACGGCTACGATGTGATGGCAATGAGTTTGCTTACTGAGCAGCATTGGCTGGCGTCGACCGTTAAAACCAATCAGGACGATTATCCGGCATATTTACTGTTTGAAAGCTTTAATGGCGGCAGTGACTGGCATCAGGTTGATTACCAGTTTGGCCAGGCTGGCGAAAATGAAGCAATATTCGCCATGCTGTTTGATGAGGCTGCGCAACGGGTTTATGCCACCGGGATTGATGTACTGGCCAGCTCCAGCGATATGGGGCAAACCTGGAAGGCAGAACATGGTGACTTTGGTGGCTTTGGCCAACCCAAAACGGCATTAACGCAATCGGCTGATGGCCAGACTATTTGGTATGGCGGCCAGGGAGCGATTGAAAATGGTGTTTTTTATCAGTATGACGTTGCCAGCAACGATGCAGTGCTGCACACCGATTTATTTCCTAACCCCAGCTCGATAAAGGCCATTCGCTATGCACCTGACGATCCGCAAACCGTGTATGTCAGTGCCGAGGGCGGCATTATCCGCACTACAGATCATGGCCAGAGCTGGCAAGCGGTGCTGGATAATGTGAATTTTCGATTCTATTTTGATTTGATAATCGACCCTGATGCGCCAGAGCGGATTTACACGGCTGGCTGGGCCAAAAACTTTACCGAGCCACAGCCGCTTATTATCGAGTGGACAGAAGACGCAGGACAAACCTGGCAGCAATATCGGTATCCGCAGGCTGATTTCTTTGGAGGGGTGCGCAGTATGATTTTGGTGGAAGAAAATCAGCAGCAGGCTATCTATTTTGGCTTATTTAAAGGCGGCATAATGCGAATGCCGCTCCTCTGATCCCCTTAATTGCCGGCATAGCCATTTGGGTTTTGGCTTTGCCAGCGCCAGCTGTCGCGTACCATATCATCCAGGGTTTTCTCAGCCTGCCAGCCAAGCAGCTTTAACGCTTTGTCTGGCAGTGCATAGCAACTGGCGATATCCCCAGGCCGGCGGGGCGCAATCTGGTAGGCTACTTTAACCTGGTTAACCCTGCTAAAAGCATTGACCATATCTAACACGCTATAGCCGGTGCCGGTGCCAAGATTTATCGCTTCAATACCTTGGTGGTTTACCAGATATTGCAGTGCTTTCAAATGCCCCTCAGCCAAGTCAACGACGTGAATGTAATCACGCACGCCGGTGCCGTCAACAGTAGGATAGTCGTTACCGAAAATACTGAGTTTATCGCGTTTCCCGACTGCCACCTGTGAGATAAATGGCATTAAGTTATTGGGAATACCGTTTGGATCTTCACCTATCTGGCCGCTGATGTCGGCGCCAACCGGGTTAAAATAACGTAGTAAAGTTATACCCCAGTCTGGTTCGGCTTTTACTAAATCTTCTAAGATTAGCTCGATCATCAATTTGCTCTGGCCATAAGGGTTGGTGGCCGAGCGTGGCGCGGTTTCAGCAATAGGCACTGTTTTCGCATCGCCGTAAACGGTAGCAGAGGAGCTGAATACCAACTTTTTAACGTTGAATTCTCGCATCACCCGGCATAGTGTTACCGTACCTGCCACATTATTATCGTAATAATGTAGCGGCATTTCAGTTGATTCGCCCACCGCTTTTAAACCGGCAAAGTGCACCACGGCGCTTACCGGATATTGCCGGAATACCTCACTTAGCGCCGTTTCGTCACGAATGTCGCCGCTAAGGGTAATGATGTTGCCAGCAGCCAGTTGCTCCACCCTTTGCAGGGCGGTGGTAGAGCTGTTGCTGTAATTATCAAAACTGATAACCTGATAGCCAGCCCGCAGCAGGGCCAGCGCAGTGTGGCTGCCAATGTAGCCGGCACCGCCGGTAAGTAGAATGTGGGTCATGGCCATCCTTGCTCAATTGCTGAGATATAAATGATGAAGTTAATTTGCCTGGGGCAAACCTTTTTTCACGGTAAGACTTTCTTGAAAGGTTTTACCGTCGACTTTACATAAACGCCTGCGGTTAAATAGGGATCGTTGTTGGCCCAGTGCTGTGCCTGTTCAAGTGAGCTGAACTCTGCCACCACCAGCGAACCGGTGAAGCCGGCGCCACCAGGCTCATTGCTATCTATCGCCGGCAATGGCCCGGCTATTAACAGACGGCCTTGCTCGTTAAGATCATGCAGCCTTGCTACATGGGCTGGCCGTGTTGCCAGCCGGTTTTCCAGACTATTCGCCGCATCTTCAGAGTAAATCATATAGAACATGGTAAAACTCCAGGGTTGTATTCGGCGAAAGATAACAGATCTGCTGGTTAAAACCAATTGACGGCAGCGGTTAGTTGTTGCGCTTTAAGTATTGTTTACAGGTCGGGCTAGGATTTGCTGCAGCCTGCTGTTAGCATGCTGTGCGAACAAAATAAAAATAGTAAAACAACAATTCTAATAAAAAGAGTCAGGGAGTCCGCAATCCAATGAAACGTGAACAATTCAGCTCCAGCCTGGGGTTTATTCTGGCGGCCGCAGGTTCTGCCGTCGGTATCGGCAACCTGGTCGCTTTTCCGGTAATGGCGAGTAAAAACGGCGGTGCCGCTTTTTTAATTATCTACGCCTTTTTTGTATTCTTCATCTGTTTACCGGTAATGCTGGCCGAAATGAGCCTGGGCCGCCATACCCGGCAAAATCCGTTAGGTGCTTATACTGAAATTGGCCAGAACCGGGCCTGGCGCACCGTTGGCTGGTTATCAGTAATTACGCCCTTTATGATTGGGGTGTTTTACCTGGTGATTACCGTTTGGATAGCGGGTTATCTGGGTAAGGCAATAATGGGGCAGCTTGATCAGTTGGCTGATCCGTCCGGTTTTGGTGCTTTTATTACCAGCAACGAATTGTTCTTTTATATGGTATTAGTTGTTGGCCTGACCTTTTTAATTCTGCAGGGCGGGGTTAAAAAGGGCATAGAAAAAGCCACCACAGTGTTAATGCCATTGCTGTTTGTCATGCTGATAGCCCTGGTTATTTATGTGTTGACCCTGGAAAACGCCATGCTGGGCGTTAAATTTTTCTTAATACCTGATTTTACTAAGATCACCGGTCAGGTGTTAAATGGCGCGTTGGCGCAGGCATTTTTCTCGTTGTCACTGGCGATGGGTATTTTAATTACTTACGGCTCATATATTCAGAAAAATAATAATATCGTCTCTGCCGGTAAAATGGTGGCGGCATTATCGTTACTGGTGGCCTGCTGCTCAGGCCTGCTAATATTGCCAGCGGCGTTTTCGTTCAACCCGGAGATTGAAATTAGCGAGCTGTCGGAATCGAGCATTGGCATGATTTTTATGTTTCTGCCGAAAATCTTTTTAGCACTGCAAGCCGATATTGGTTATTTCGGTGCGTCTTTTATTGCCTCGTTTTTCTTCCTGCTGGTGTTTTTTGCGGCCATGACCTCCCTGGTATCGATTATTGAAGTACCGGTTGCCAGTATTATGGACGGTAAGGGCTTAAGCCGGCGTAAAGCACTTTATTCATTGGGTGCTGCCATGGTGGTATTGGCGGTGGTTAGTGCCTTGTCGTTTGGCCGTGTTGACTGGCTAAGCAACATCTTAAGTTATGGTGGTAATACTAAATCGTTTTTCGATCTGATTTACGACATGTTCTATGAAACGATTCTGCCGCTAAACGGCTTACTGCTGTGTTTGTTTGTGATTTATCGCTGGAAAAAACAAAACCTGGATGCAGAAATGAGTCAGGGTAATGCCAGCTTTGCCGGCTCGCTGTTACAAAAGTACGTTAACTTTTCGCTGGGTACTTTTATTCCGGTGATCCTGGCGATTATTTTCGTCAATACCGTATCGACCATTTATTTTGGCCATAATATGCTAAGCATATTCTTTGAGCAGATTGGTTTTAATTAAGCTAAACCTGATTGCGTTAGATAAAAAGGAACCCGCTGCTGGCGGGTTCTTTTTTATCAGAATGATATCGACGCTTAGTTTCCAACTTGCGGGGTATTTTCCTGCGCAAATAATTGACGGCGGACAGTGCTAAACCGGCTTTGACATAAGGCAAAGGTAATGGGGCGGGTAATAAGCAGGTATAGCGGTGCTATCAGCAGGGCATAGCCTAGCATGGCCCAGCCATCGGCTCTGGCAACCAGGATAAACAGGAAGAAAATAATCACCAGCTTCAGGGTGTTCAGCGCGACTTTAGTCGGCGCGGGTAGCTTGTCGGCTGTAGCGCGAATCACTTCCATCCGCTGGCCGAAGTTAAGGCCCTGCAATTCCGGAATGTTATTGCTGTTAAAATACAACATGGTTTGTCCTTCTGGCAAAAAACGGCCGCGCTAGCGGCAGGCCATCATTATAACCATTATTACAGGCAAAACCCATTTTGCGATCAGCTGTTTTTCAGCTACCGCTTTGTGGAACAGGGTGAGCAGTTATTAAACCACGCGCTGTCATACAACTGGCAATTTCGGTCAGACTTGCCGGATCGTCAATGGTCGATGGCACCACATAGGCTTCGCCATCGGCGATTTGGCGCAGGAGCTTACGCAAAATTTTACCGGAGCGGGTTTTGGGTAAGCGCGGTACGATTAATGCCTGCTTAAAACAGGCTACCGCCCCAATTTGTTCACGTACCAGTTGCACCAGCTCGCTTTGCAGCTGCTGCTCACTAATGTCGACCCCGTTTTTAAGCAAAATAAACCCCACCGGCTGTTGGCCTTTTAACGGGTCGGCCAGACCAATAACACAGCATTCGGCAACGGCCGGATGGCTGGCAACAATTTCTTCCATTTCACCGGTCGATAAGCGGTGGCCAGCGACATTAATCACATCATCAGTGCGGCCCATGACAAATAAATAGCCGTCATCATCCAGATAGCCGCCATCGCCACTGGCATAATAGCCGGGAAACTGCCGCAGATAACCGGCAGTAAAGCGCTCTGGGTTTTGCCAGATGGTGGTTAAGCAACCTGGGGGTAACGGCAGTTTGATGGCAATATTACCCTGCTGATTGGCGGGTACGGGCTGGCCGGCATGATCAAGAATTGCCACCTGGTAGCCCGGCACCGGCACCGTCGCTGAGCCGGGTTTAGCAGGGAGCAACTCGATGCCGGCTAAATTGGCACAGATAGCCCAGCCCGTTTCGGTTTGCCACCAATGATCAATTACTGGCTTGCCACTGTGCGCTACGGTCCAGTCATAGGTTGGAGGATCAAGCCGCTCACCAGCCATATAAATGCGCTCAAGCGCGCTCAAATCGTAGTGCTGAAGGCGTGTCGCGTCCGGGTCTTCTTTACGAATCGCCCGAAACGCGGTAGGGGCCGCGAACAGCGCTTTTACTCTGTATTCGGCGCAAACCCGCCAGAACGCACCGGCATCGGGGGTATACACGGGTTTTCCTTCATACAGCACACTGGTACACCCGGCGAGCAACGGCCCGTAAACAATGTAGGAATGTCCTACTACCCAGCCAACATCCGATGCCGCCCAAAATACGTCGCCGGGTTTCATGCCGTAAACAGCCTGCATGCTGTAATGCAACGCAACCGCATGGCCGCCGTTATCACGGACGACTCCTTTGGGTTTGCCGGTGGTACCAGAGGTATAAAGAATGTACAGCGGATCAGTGCTTTTTACCGGCACACAGGCTGCGGGTTCAGCGCCTTGCAGGAGTTGTTGCCAGTCAAAATCCCGGCCTTTCTGCAACGGGGCTGCAAGCTCAGGCCGTTGCCAGATTATACAACTGTCGGGCTGATGTGTGGCCAGCTGCAGGGCGTTATCCAGCAGCGGTTTGTAGGCGATTACCCGGTTAACCTCAATGCCGCAGGAGGCAGAGACAATAACCTTTGGGCTGGCGTCATCTATCCGAACGGCCAGCTCATGAGCCGCGAACCCGCCAAATACCACTGAGTGCACTGCACCCAGGCGCGCAACCGCCAGCATAGCGATAACGGCCTGCGGGATCATTGGCATATAAATCACCACTCGATCGCCTTTAGCGACGCCTTTGGCCTTTAATACGCCGGCAAATAAGGCTACCTGGCTGGTGAGCTGCTGATAGCTAAACTGTTGCTTAGTGTTGGTTACCGGTGAGTCATAAATCAGGGCAATCTGCTCACCACGACCTTGCTCAACATGATAATCAAGTGCCAGATAGGCCGTATTTAGTTCGCCATCGGCAAACCATTGGTACTGATCACCTTTAATATGCAAAATTTGGCCGGGCGCCCGATACCAGGCCAACCGGTTAGCTTTCTCGGCCCAGAATTGTTGCGGTTGCTGGCTGGCTGCCTGATATTCGGTTTGATAGGTCATGCGCATAGTCCTTGTGGCTGCGGTTTTTAAGTACATTACAGAAAAACCGCAGCGTTGCCACTTAGACTTATGGCTAGTCGGGCAGCAGATTAAGCCAGTTTACTTGATATAGATCATGCCGGCGGTCTTTCAGGTTGGTCACCGAGCCTTCGTTACGAATTTGCTTTAAGCGGTCTAAATCTAAGTCCGAGAACATCATCATCTCGGTATTAGGGGTAGTTTCAGTCATCACCGCATCGTGCGGGAACGCGAAATCTGACGGTGAAAACACCGCTGATTGAGCGTATTGCACATCGAGATTATCGACCTGGGGCAGGTTACCGCAGCTACCGCAAATGACCACATAACACTCATTCTCAATGGCTCTGGCCATGGCACAATGTTTTACCCTCAAAAAGCCGTTTTTGGTATCAGTCCAGAACGGTACAAATAACACGTCCATATCTTGTTGCGCTAACAACCTGCTAAGTTCTGGAAACTCGACGTCGTAGCAAATTAAAATACCCACGCGGCCAGCATCGGTTTCAAATACCTGCAGCTTGTTGCCGCCTTCAATAACCCAGTCTCGTCGTTCGTGCGGCGTAATATGAATTTTACTCTGACAATCAATGGTGCCGTCGCGCCGGCATAAAAAACTGACATTAAATAAGCTGTCACCGTCCATCACCGGCATCGAGCCGGTAATAATATTGATGTTGTAGCTTACCGCCATATCAGACATCGCCGCTTTAAACTGCTCGGTAAAGCCGGCTAAAAAACGAATTGCCTCAGTCTGGTTCGATTTGTCGGGGCAAAGGCCCATCAATGCGGCGTTAAAAAACTCCGGAAACAGCGCGAAATCACTCTGATAATCAGCCAGGGCATCGACAAAATACTCAACCTGCTGCAATACCTGCTCCACGGAGGTGACTTCACGCATCTGCCACTGCACCGCACCAATCCGGATCTGGCTTTTGCGGCTATTGAGGCTGTCGTGCACTGGTTCGTAGAAAATATTATTCCACTCCAATAACGTGGCATAGCCCTGAGAGCGTTCATCTTCTGGCAGATATTTTTTCAGCAGTCGTTTTAACTGAAAGTCATTTGATAGCTGAAAGCTTAATATCGGGTCATAAATTTCCCGGCACTTTACGGCTTCCAGATACTCGGCAGCCGACATCTCGTCGCTATGTTGCTGATAATTAGGAATACGGCCACCCGCTAAAATGGCGCGCAGGTTTAGCTGGCGGGAAAGCTCTTTGCGGGCATCATACAGCCGTCGCCCCAGCCGGTAACCCCGGTAATCCGGATGGATCATCAAATCGAGGCCATACAGCGCATCACCGGTTTTGTCATGCAAAATGGTTTCGCGTTTTCCAATTAAATCATCATAGGTATGGGGGTTACTGAAGCGATCATAGTTAACCTGTACCGTTAATGCCAAACCAATAATATCATCATGATCAATCAGGCAAATCTGGCCTTCAGCAAAGTCTTTTATCAACTTGTCGATAGTGTGTTTTGGCCAGGCACCACCAATATCGTGATACACCCGGTCCATCAGTTGCTGAACCTGAGGATAGTCTTCGGGCGTTAAGTGGCGGATCTTTAAGTGCAGATCGTCGCGCATAATTAAGGCTCCTGTTGCTTGGAATCGAACGTGAGGTAGTAAAACCATATCACCAAATCAGCAGCGGGTAAAAGTCGGGCTGATTTGAGTTTTTATATTTTCTTCAATAGTATAAATGGCGTTGCTGGCTAAATGGAGCTTCAGGCTATGTTATTCCGACAATTGGCTGCGATGTCAATATTCAGCCTTCTGGCCGCGCTGTGCTGGGGGGCGTTAACTGATAATCAGGGATGGTGGTTTTTCCTGCCATTATGCGCTCTGCTATTAATCTGGCGACATTACACCAGGCTATCTTTGCCAGGAGTGCGGCTGGCGGCACTACCGGGTTTTGTGCTGTTTTTTGTCAGACAAGTGGTGCTGGGCGCGATTGATGTTGGCTGGCGGGCACTTGGCCCCACATCAAAATGCTCACCCGACTGGTGCTGTTACCCGCTGCGCTTATCGGCCCCGGCCAGCCAGCGCTTGTTAGCCAGTTTAATCAGCGTATTACCCGGCACTTGCAGTGCCCAGATTGAAGCACATCCGCAGCGTAACCAATTGCTGCTACATGTGCTCGACCAGCATGCCGACTGGCAAACCGGCGTTGCTGCACTGGAATTACAGCTTTCTAGGCTGTTAACGGCGGAAACCTCAGTTGGGGGCTGCGTATGACACTCTTTGCCGGAGCACTACTGCTAACAATGTTGCTGGGCTTGTGGCGGGTGATACAAGGGCCGGCATTATTGGACCGCTTACTGGCCGTGCAATTATTTGGTACTACCGGCGTGGCTTTATGCCTGGTTCTGGCTCTGGTGCTGGAGCAGCCAGCGCTGCGTGACGTGGCATTGGTACTGGCAATACTGGCGGCTGCCGCGCCGGCTGCACTGGTGCAACGCCTGAAAAACACTGCTGCCAAACTGGCAGATACTTCAGAGGACGTATGATGAGCAGCGCCGATGAGCTAAGTCTGTTAAGTACCATTATCAGTAGCCTGCTGCTGGGGATCGGTTTATTGTTTTTTGTTGCTGGCAGCGTCGGCATGCTGCGTTTTCCTGATAGTTTCAGCCGGCTGCATGCGGTGACGAAAGCGGATTCACTAGGCCTTGGGGCAGTTATCGCGGGGTTAATGTTTTACAGTAGCTGGTGGCAAAATCTGTTAATGCTGGCGATATGGCTATTGGTGCTGGCGTCTGGCGCGGTGTCCTGCCAGTTGCTGGCTCGCTTTTGTAAAGCAAAGCAGGATCAGGCATGAGTTTGTTGCTATTTGATACCTTACTTTGCGGTTTATTAGTAGCGTTAGCGCTGGCCAGTGTGTTGAGCAGGCAGTTAAGCCATGCGGTTATTTTATATATTGCTTTTGGCTTATTAATGGCTCTGGTCTGGGCCAGGCTTGCGGCACCTGATTTGGCACTGGCGGAAGCCGCCATTGGCGCGGGTTTAACCGGTGCCTTATGTTTTACCGCACTGGCGCGCCAAGGCCAGCTGACACTTAGCCCCCGACTAAGCTGGCAGCAACGCGGCTGGCCTGCTTTATTCGTATTGCTAACACTTAGTGGTTTGCTGCTGGCGTTGCTGCAAATTCCGGCCCGTCCCGGGCCATTGCCCGCTTTGGTGTCACAGGAGCTTGCCGACAGTGGGATTAGCCACCCGGTAACGGCGGTACTACTTAATTTTCGTTCGTGGGACACTTTGCTGGAGTTGCTGGTTTTACTACTGGCCTTGCTGGGAACCTTGCAGCTTGCGCCAGCGCCAGCGCAACAACATAGCTGGGCATTGAGCCGCAGTTGGAGTCAGCTATTAGCGCCGCTGATTATTTTGCTGGCGGGCTATGTATTGTGGGCCGGCGCTAGCCAGCCAGGCGGCGCTTTTCAGGCCGGTGCGCTACTGGCAGCAGGTGCAGTAGTATTAAAATTAAACAAGCAGCTTAGCTGGTTAGTCTGGCGCAATATCTGGGTCAGGTTTTTTGCTGTTGCCGGGCTGGGGGTTTTTGTTATCGTGGCTTTGACAGCCTGGTTGCTGCAGGGGGTGACGGCTGAGCCGATCTGGCTGCGCTGGCCGCCTGAGCATGCCAAATACATTATTTTACTGATAGAGATTTTTGCCACGTTGGCCATTGCTATCACTTTGACCTTACTGGTAGTTGCTGAACAGCCTGAGACACCGCTCAGCCTTGCAAGAGCAGAGACAGCAGGGGGCAGGGGTGACTGAACTTAGTGAATCGCTTCTGCTGTTTTTGATTACTGCTGCCAGCCTGGTGGCGGTGGGAGTTTATGGTTTTATCATCGGCCCCGAACCGCTGCGCCGGATCCTGGCTTTAAATATCATTAGTGCCGGTATCTTTATGTTAATGGTGGTATTGGCTTATCGCGGATACGATAGTGCGCAAGCCACTGCTGATCCGGTACTGCAGGCGCTGGTGCTCACTGGCTTGGTGGTGGCGCTAAGCGCTACTGCTTTTGCGCTGACACTGCTTGCCAGGCTGGAACCGTCGTCTGAGAACTCAGCACCAGAGGGGCCAGAGCAATGATAATCTTGTTACTGGTGTTGCCGCTGTTGAGCGCTTTACTGATGTTGCTCTGGCCCAGGATCGCACCGCTGCTGGCATTGCTTTCGGCGGCCGCCTCCAGCATGCTGGCGCTGCAGCTGTTACTTCAGGTTGCTGAGCAGGGCAGTCGCTACATGCTGTTGGCTGGTTGGCCCTCGCCCCTGGCAATTGCCTGGCAAGCCGACACCTTAAGCTGCCTGCTGATTTTACTCACTACCGTATTACAGCTTTTAGTCGGCTTTTATGCTTTTGCCACCCGCAGCCGGGATAAGTTAGGCCAGGGTTTCTGGCCGCTTAGTAGCTTATTGCAAGTAAGTTTAACCGCATTGTGGTTATCACGAGATTTATTTAACCTTTACGTGTGTCTCGAATTACTGGGGCTGGTCGCGGTGGCGCTGGTTAGTTTATCCGGTCGTAGCGCAGTGAAGCCCGCGCTGAACTATTTGCTACTATCACTATTTGGTTCACTCTGCTATTTGCTGGGGGTGGTGCTGCTTTACGGCATGTACGGCGTGCTGGATATTGCTGGGTTAGCCCGTTCTTGGCAGACTGACTGGTTGAGCAGCAGCGCCTTGTCGTTAATGAGCCTGGGATTAATGCTTAAAGCGGCCCTCTGGCCACTTCATGCCTGGTTGCCGTCAGCTCATGCGGCGGCCCCTGCACCGGTAAGTGCGTTATTATCGGCGTTAGTAGTGAAAGGACCGTTGTTTATTCTCAGTTTGCTTTGGTTGCAGCTGGCCAGTGTGGCGCAGGCTCAGGCTGCTGCCCTGCTGTTTGCCGTCGCCGGATTGGCCGCGTTGCTGTTTGGCGGCTGGTCGGCACTGCGCACGCCTTTTTCAAAAAATCTGGTGGCTTATTCTACCGTGGCACAATTGGGCTATGTGACGCTGGCTTTAGGGTTGATGTTAAAGTTTGACCAACCGCTGATTTTTGCGGCGTTATGGCTGTTTGTGCTGGCTCATGCGCTGGCCAAAGCCGCCTGTTTCCTGGCCGTCGGCGAAATGAGTGCCACCTTGGGTGGTAAAAGACTCACCACGTTAAAGGGGGCCAGTCAGACCATGCCATTAGCAATGTTTGCTTTTGCGGTGGCGGGCGGCAGCTTAATCGGCTTGCCGCCAAGTGGCGGCTTTGTGGCCAAGTGGGCATTGCTGCAAGGCTTGTGGTTGCAAGGTGAGTTGCTGCTCTGGCCCTTAGCATTGGTGTTTGCCACCTTGTTGTCCGCTGCCTACGTATTTCGGGTAGTAGCGCTGGCGTTTGACCGGGCTGATCCGGTGGCACCTGATTTTGCGCCGCAGGTGTTGCCGCAGTGGCTGGCATTACTGCCGGCTTTAGCGGTATGGGCAATGGCATTATTTAGTGAAACCTTACTGCAGTTACTTCGGTTGGAAGCGCTATGAGTTCATTCTGGCTTAACTACTTACCTGTAGCCATTATTTTAAGCTCGCTGCTGCCAGGCTTAATTATTTTCACCTTAAAAGAGCAGCAGGTAAAACTGCGGATAAGCCTGAATTTGCTTGGCGTAACCGTAAAGCTAATCCTGGTGTTGATAATGTGGCAAGCAGTAAAGGCCGGTAATATTTTTTACTTTAGCCTGCCTTTTCTGCCAGGTGCCGATTTAGTGCTGCAAGGTGATGCCTTATCACTGCTGTTTGTCGTGTTGTCCTCAGTGTTATGGCTGGCAACCACCATTTATGCCATTGGTTACCTGGAAAACTCGCCGCTGCGGTCGCGGTTTTTTGGCTATTTCAGTTTATGTGTCAGTGCCACCGTGGGTCTGGCATTGTCAGGCAATCTCGTCAGCTTCTTATTGTTTTACGAGCTGCTTACCCTGGCAACCTTCCCGCTGGTGGTGCACCGTGGTACACCAGAATCGTTAGCTGCCGGGCGGCGCTATCTGGCTTATACCTTAACCGGTGGTTTATTACTGCTGACGGGGATTGCTCTACTGCATTCCGTAGTGCAAAGCCCACAGTTTATCCCCGGTGGTTACGTCAGTGCTGTGGTGGCTGAGCATGCAGGGCTGTTAACCGTGGCATTTGCGCTGATGATTGTTGGGCTGGGCGTTAAAGCCGCGTTATTGCCACTGCATGGCTGGCTACCACAAGCTATGGTAGCCCCGGCACCGGTCAGTGCATTATTGCATGCGGTTGCCGTAGTAAAGGCCGGTGCATTTGGCATTATCAGGCTGGTTTATGATGTGTTTGGGGTGGACAGCATGCAGCAGCTGCAGCTGGCACAACCACTGATGTTATTGGCGGCAGCCACTATATTATTTGGCTCCTGGCGCGCCTTGGCGCAGCAGGACATTAAACGACGCCTTGCCTATTCGACAATTAGTCAGGTGTCGTATATTACCGTTGGTGTGGCGATGCTGGGTCCGCTTGCTGCAGTAGGCGGGCTGGTGCATCTGGTACACCAGGGGGTAATGAAAATCACCTTATTTTTTTGTGCCGGCAATTATGCTGAAACCCTTGGCGTGCATAAGATCCGTGAACTTAATGGCGCGGGCAGGCGGATGCCATTGACCTCGGCTGCTTTTACGTTGGCGGCACTGGGAATGATTGGTATTCCGCCCACTGCCGGTTTTATCAGTAAATGGTATCTGGGGCTTGGCGCGGTAGCTACTGACAATAACCTGATATTAATGGTATTTGTGCTATCTGGCTTATTAAATGCCGGCTACTTTCTGCCGATCGTGTATCGCTTATGGTTTTTACCTCAACGAGGCAGCTGGCCTGAAGATCAGCGTTTATCAGCCACTCTGGAAACGCACTGGATGCTGTTGCTGCCCTTGCTGTTTACCGCACTGTTAATCATTTTGATGGGGCTATTTGCCAGCACCGGGGTAAGCCCGCTCAGCTGGGCGCAGCTGATTGTCGAACGGGAGTTCAGCTATGATTGATTTATCAAGCTGGCTCTGGCCTGGCGCTGGACTGGGTCTGTTAACAGAGTTACAGCAGGTGTGGTGGTACTTTACGTTAAGTTTATGGTGCGTTGCCGGAGTTTTCAGCCTGTCTTTTATGGCTCAATCGGCCCATAAGGGCCGCTACT
This sequence comes from Arsukibacterium sp., assembly GCF_041616895.1. GTDB lineage: Bacteria > Pseudomonadota > Gammaproteobacteria > Enterobacterales > Alteromonadaceae > Alishewanella. Next base: position 2,509 of record NZ_JBFJPY010000065.1, on the reverse strand, counting down.
GGTTGTTTTTCAGCTTAAGTTTTGCCGGTAATATGTTGCTGATTGGCGCGCTTGATGCGCTCAGTTTTTATATCGGCTTTAGTATTATGAGCTTATCGGCTTATGGTCTGGTGGTGGATAGCGGTAGCAAGGCGGCGCGCCGAGCAGGACGTCTGTATTTGCAGCTGGCGATACTAGGTGAACTGCTGCTGTTTGCCGCCTTGATACTGCGGGCCAGTGCGGCCGGTGGCCAATACGATTGGCAGAGTTGGCAGCAGGTACCTTTGGATCATCTGACGATTTTACTGACGATCCTGGGGTTAGGACTTAAAGCCGGCTTCTGGCCACTCCATATCTGGTTGCCGCAAGCGCACCCGGCGGCGCCAGCGCCAGCAAGTGCTGTACTGTCAGGGGCAATGATCAAAGCCGGTGTTCTGGGGCTGATCGTATTTTTGCCTGCGGGTGATCCTCAGCTGCAACTCTGGGTGCCGTATATTATTATTCTTGGGTTTTTCTCTGCCGGCTTTGGGGTGCTTGCCAGTCTGTTTTATCGCCAGCCCAAGGTGATTTTGGCCTATTCTTCCGTTAGCCAGGTTGGTTATATTATGGTGTTAGTAGCACTGGCCTGGACTGCTGATGCTGCGGCAGTATTGCCCGTGCTGATGGCTTACGCTGCGCATCATGCGTTTGCCAAGGGAGCATTATTTTTATATGCCGGTATTAATGCTAAACAGCGTTTACCCGATTACTGGCAACTGTTGTACTGGAGCCCGGCACTGGCCTTAATGGCGGTACCGTTAAGCGGTGGTGCGGCAATTAAAACCGGCATGAAGGAGCTGTTGGCCAGCGATGCGCTGCCGCTTTGGTTAAGTGGTGATGTTATGACCAGTTTGTTATCGGTAGGCGCTATATTAACTGCGTTGTTGTTTTTGCATCTTGCGTTGGCGTTGCAACGCCAGCAGCAGGAGTATCAGTATACAGCAGGCCCAAATGCGGCATTGTACTGGCAGGGAGCCTGTCTTGTTTTATTGTTACTGATCCTGATCTGGTTGCCCTGGCACTGGCAGCCAATGTTGCAGTTAAGCCAATACACATTGGCCTGGCCGAAAATCTGGGGCCTAAGCTGGCCTCTGCTGGCGGCAGTAGGGATATTTCTGCTGGTAAGGTGGCGACAATGGTCTCTGCCAGCACGGTATTATAATCGCAACAGCCCGGTTCTTGGCTGGTCGCTGCGGTTAAAGCGGCTTTATCAGCCGCAAAGGCAGTGGCAGGCTCCCGAGTTTAAGTTTAACTGGCGAGACATTGAACGCACCTGCAACCGGTTATCGCCTGGCTCTGTGGTGGGCTCCAGTGCATTATTGCTGCTGGTATTGCTGGTGCTGATTGCGTTACTGCGCTAACGTTAAACTACACTGCGACTTCATGCTACTCCGTCACTGTATTGCACTTAACTAAATGCAATAGCACATGGCCGTGCGCACTTTGTTATTGCGGTGCATAAATCGTTGCGGTGATTAGGGCAGCGCCGGGCCATTAATGGTGATGTAATCTACCATGTTTTGCTGAATGGCACCTTGCAAATCATTGGTCAGCGCCTGGCGGGCCGCGTCATAATCGCAGCGTAACCCAGTAATGGCATACACCTGGTTACGGCCATGTACTTTACTTAAATACAGCGCCATATCAGCAATTTGCAAGGCTCGCTCCCAGTTCAGATCAGTTTCATCAACCCCGGCAAAGGGCAGGTGAATAAAGCCGCCACTGGCACTGACCGGGATAAGCTTACCGTCACACAACACCGGTTCGGCGGCAATCACATTGAGTATTCGCTGACAAAAGCCGGTAACCTGTTCTGGTGCAATATGTTCCAGATATAATAAAAATTCTTCACCGCCCCAGCGGATCACCAAATCTTCATCGCGGCACACTTTGGTTAAACGGGCACTGAGCTCTGTTAATACTTCATCGCCGGCAGCATGACCGTAGTTATCATTAATTTTTTTAAAGTAATCAATATCTAACAATAAAAAACCGTTGGCATTTGGCCCTGAATCAGTTTGACGCCGACCGTATTTCTCCCGGCGCTGCATCTGCTCCTGTAAGGCCCGCCGATTAAATAAACCCGTTAAAGGGTCCCGTAGCGACTGAAATTCAAGTTGTTTATTGGCCTCTCGTAATTTTCGGTTCGACTGACGTACTTTGCGATAGAGCTGATATAGCATGACCGCGGCAAAGACAATGACTAAGCTAAATAACGCAGTGAGTTGTTGCTGTAATTTCTGGTTGTCTAACAGCTGGGCTTTTAAGTTATTTTCCTGCTCTAAAATGGTAATCAGCTGACTCTTGGCTTTGGTATCGTAGCGGTTTTGCAGCTCATTAATGCTTTCTTCCCGTTCACTGGTCAGAATTTCTTCGCGAAGTTGTAATTGCTGCTGTAATGTTTGTGCCTGTAACTGATACTTTCCGGCTACTGCATAGGCTTTTGCCAGCCAGGGCAGGGTCGACTCAAACTGGGCTTTGGTATCATTTT
>NZ_JBFJPY010000064.1:0-18817 GCF_041616895.1 Arsukibacterium sp. | reverse complement strand
GCTTTTTTTTATTCGCGTCCTATTTGGCGCTGCAGCGTTGTTGGCAGCGCTCACTCACTTCATCGCATAGGCAACTATGCTCAGGAAGATTCTTTCACTTGCCGTCTAGCTGCACCACCAACTCGTTAGCGAATACCCTACGTCCTATTTGGCGCTGCAGCGTTGTTGGCAGCGCTCACTCACTTCATCGCATAGGCAACTATGCTCAGGAAGATTCTTTCACTTGCCGCCTTGCTATAACACCAACTCGTTAGCGAATACAATTTGTTCTAGTTGGCGGATACTTCGAATTTAATCTGATTTTGGTAAGTCGAAGCCAAAGTGCTGATAGGCACGGGGCGAGGCGATTCGGCCACGTGGCGTGCGCTGAATAAAGCCCTGCTGAATTAAAAAAGGCTCAATCACATCTTCAATGGTTTCTTTTTCTTCACCAATTGCCGCAGCTAAGTTGTCAAGACCAACCGGGCCGCCCATAAATTTATCAATAATGGCCAGGATCAGCTTGCGATCCATATAATCAAAACCTTCTGCATCCACATCTACCATTTGCAGCGCTTGCGCAGCGACTGCCACTGATACGGTCCCGTCTGATTTAACCTGAGCATAATCCCGTACCCGGCGCAGCAAGCGGTTGGCAATCCGGGGCGTTCCCCTGGAGCGACGGGCAATTTCCGTTGCGGCCTCTTTATCGAGCGTTAAATTCAGGTAGTGCGCTGAGCGTTGAATAATGTCGCTAAGCTCATCCACTTTATAAAACTCCAGCCGCTGCACAATACCAAAACGGTCACGTAGCGGCGAGGTCAGCGCGCCGGCGCGGGTGGTGGCGCCTATCAGAGTAAAAGGTGGCAGTTCGAGCTTGATAGAGCGGGCAGCCGGGCCCTCACCTATCATAATATCCAGCTGATAATCTTCCATCGCCGGATATAAAATTTCTTCTACCACCGGGCTTAAACGATGTATCTCATCAATAAACAACACATCGTTTTGTTCAAGATTAGTAAGCAGTGCCGCTAAGTCTCCGGCCTTTTCCAGTACCGGACCGGAGGTGCTTTTAATATTTACCCCCATTTCATTGGCAACAATCATTGCCAGGGTAGTTTTGCCCAGGCCTGGCGGACCAAAAATTAATAAATGGTCCAGAGGATCGCCACGCCCCCTCGCCGCCTCGATAAAAATAGCCATCTGTTCACGCACATGTTGCTGTCCGGTGTAATCGGCCAGAGTTTTTGGCCGGATGGCCCGGTCAATTACTTCATCTTCGCGGGTCGCAGTGCCCTGGATCATTCGATCAGCTTCAATCATCCTGGCTATACCATACTCTTAAGGGCAGCCATGATCAGTTGCTCACTGCTCATGTCGGCGCGTTTCACTAATTTTACCGCTTTACTGGCCTGAGCCTGACTGTAGCCCAGCCCCAGCAATGCACTTAACGCATCTTGCTCTGCACTTGCCGGCGGCGCAAAAATCGCCTCATCGGCATTCAGTGTTAACCGATCTGTTACCGGCGTGCTGCTCACGCCCCAATCTTTTAGCCGGTCACGCATTTCTATTACTAAGCGCTCGGCAGTTTTTTTACCTACTCCGGGCAATTTTACCAGGGTACTGATTTCGTCATGCAGCACGCAATGGACAAACTGCTGGGCGGTCATTCCTGACAAAATGGTCAGGGCCAGTTTTGGACCGACACCGTTAGCTTTTATCAACTGACGAAACAAACTACGCTCGGTACTGGTGATAAAACCATAAAGCAGCTGAGCATCTTCGCGCACCACAAAATGGGTGAAAATAATCACCTGCTCGCCGGGCTCAGGCAGCTGGTAAAAGCTGGTCATGGGTAATTGTACTTCATAGCCAACGCCGGCAACGTCCAGCAAAATATCAGGAGCCTGCTTTTCTAGTAGTACACCTTTTAAACGTCCAATCATCAGGCAGCGCTTCTTCTTATTTTATTAGTTTATATGTTGGCAAGAATCGGTATTCGCCAGCTTAAACCGGGATTTCAGCGCAAGCGGCGGCGCACGGTTTTCCTTGCCTGGCCAGCTAATGCTACCAAGCTTTGCTGCGTATGACCATGGCATAGCGCGACAGCAAGCGCATCGGCGGCATCAGCCTGTGGGCTGGCGCTAAGCTGCAACAACGAGCGAACCATATGCTGCACCTGAGCTTTGTCAGCAGCGCCTGTGCCAACTACCGCCTGTTTTACCTGTCGCGCTGAGTACTCAAACACCTGTAACCCAGCGTGTTTAGCAGCGACAATGGCCGCACCACGTGCCTGGCCAAGCTTAAGTGCCGAATCGGGATTACGGGCCATAAATACCTGCTCAATAGCAAATATAGTGGGCTGAGTTTGGGTAATGATCTCGGAAATCCCGTTGAAAATCCGGATTAAACGCTCTGGCAGTTCATCCGATCCCAGCCTGATGCAACCACTGGCCATATAGACAAATTTGTTGCCTTGCTGGCGCACCACTCCATAGCCGGTTAGACGACTGCCGGGGTCAATCCCCAGAATAATGTTCACTAGCCACTATGCTCGTTCATGAAATCGTCATTTATGTCGGCATTGTGATACACATTCTGCACATCATCAGAATCTTCGAGCATATCAATCAATTTAAAAAACCGGCCAACATTGTCTGCATCAACCTGGGCACGAATAGAGGGGATCATATCTATTTCGGCATTGTCAGCAGTAAAGCCCGCCGCGGCTAAGTGATCTTTAATATCGTTGTAATGTTCAGGGCTGGTAAATACCTCAGTACTGCCATCCTCATGGTTTTGAACATCTTCAGCACCTGCTTCCAGGGCCACATCAAGCAACTTATCTTCGTCTACCCCGGGCGCAAACAACAGCACTCCGCGGCGGGCAAATAAATACCCGACCGAGCCTGAAGTCCCCAGGTTGCCACCATTTTTGGTAAAGGCGTTGCGTACATCAGCGACCGTTCTTTTATTATTGTCGGTCATCGTTTCAACAATAATAGCAACGCCATTCGGACCGTAGCCTTCGTATACTAACTCTTCGTAATTCTCACCTTCTGTAGCACCTGCACCGCGCTTGATCGCCCGATCAATGGTGTCTCTGGTCATATTTTCTGATAACGCTTTATCCACTGCCAGACGAAGCCGCGGGTTAGCACTAATATCAGGATTGCTGCGGGCCGAGACGGTCAGCTCACGAATAATTTTGGTGAATATTTTACTTTTTTTAGCATCCTGGCGGGCTTTGCGATGCTTCATGTTCGCCCATTTGCTATGGCCGGCCATATTTGACTCCTCGCTTGCGGTAAACGCCCTGCGCCGGCAATGTGCCGACGCAGGTCAATAAAGTACCGGGTATATCTACATACAACGATCTATACAGCGACAGTATGCTGTTACTGCGCTTTGCTGATAACCTGAATACTTAATTCGGCCAGTTGCGCACTATTGGCTTCACCCGGTGCATCAGTAAGCGGACAGGCTGCGGTCGCCGTTTTCGGAAAGGCCATCACATCGCGAATTGACGTGGCGCCGGTCATCAGCATAACCAGTCTGTCTAAACCAAATGCTAAACCTGCATGTGGTGGTGCTCCGAATTTTAATGCTTCGAGCAAGAAACCAAACTTTTCGGTGGCCTCTTCATCACTGATCCCCAGCAATTTAAATACTTTGGCCTGTACCTCAGCACTATGAATACGGACAGAGCCGCCCCCCAATTCAGTACCGTTTAACACCATATCATAAGCGTTTGATAATAAATTGGTATGATCAAGCTGCCCTTGCGGGGTCGCTAAAAAGCCAGCGGTATCCAGCGGTGAGGTAAAAGGATGATGCACGGCAGTATGGCTGCCATCGTCGTTCTCTTCGAACATGGGGAAATCTACCACCCACAGTGGCTTCCAGCCCGGCACCGTTATGCCTAAATCGTCGCCCAGTTTCAGCCGCAATGCCCCCATGGCTTCACACACCACTTTGTAACTGGCAGCACCAAAGAAAATCATGTCGCCGTCTACAGCCGCTGTGCGCTGCAAAATATTGCTGACAATGTCGGCAGTTAAAAATTTCGCCACCGGCGATTGCACGCCATCGATCCCGGCACTGGCATCGTTTACCTTCATCCAGGCCAGGCCTTTAGCACCGTATATACCGACAAAGCTGGTGTAGTTATCAATATCCTTGCGCGATACCTTATCGGCAGCCGCAGGCACTTTTAGTGCAACAACCCGCCCTTTTGGATCATTCGCCGGGCCGGAAAACACGTTGAACTCAACCTGTTTAACCAGATCGGCAATATCGACAAACTGCATGGGGTTGCGTAAATCCGGCTTATCAGAGCCATACAACCGCATGGCCTCATGAAAGGTCATTTGCGGGAAATCTCCCAGATCGACGTCCAGTAACTGTAAAAACAATTGGTGAACCATTTGTTCAGTTACTGCCATCACTTGCTCAGCACTCATAAACGAGGTTTCAATATCTATCTGAGTAAACTCTGGCTGGCGATCTGCCCGTAAATCTTCATCGCGGAAACATTTGACGATTTGATAGTAACGATCAAGCCCAGACATCATCAACAATTGTTTAAACAACTGAGGTGACTGTGGCAGGGCGAAAAACTGACCTTTGTGAGTACGGCTTGGCACCAGATAATCGCGGGCGCCTTCTGGCGTCGCTTTAGTCAGGATCGGGGTCTCAACGTCTAAAAAGCCATTACCATCCATAAAGTTACGCACAAAACTGGTCACTTTGGCCCGGAATTTTAACCGTTCGCTCATCACGGGCCGGCGTAAATCCAGGTAGCGGTATTTCAGGCGCTGCTCTTCACTGTTGTCATGATTAAAATCCAGCGGCAGCGGCGCTGCTTTGTTCAGTATCGTTAAGCCGCTGGCATAAACTTCAACTTCACCGGTTGCCATATCGGCATTAATTTGTGACGCCGGGCGCAGACGTACCTCGCCGGTTACCTGAATGCAATACTCATTTCTCAAGGTGTAAGCCAGGTCAAACAATTCCGTTAAATCCGGATCACAAATAACCTGAACCATACCTTCGCGGTCACGCAAATCGATAAAGATAACGCCACCGAGATCCCGGCGCCGGTTAACCCAGCCACACAATGAAACCTGTTGCCCGGCCTGTTGGGCACTTAAAAAACCACAGTAATGGCTACGCATTAACCCTTCCTTATATCTCGTTGGTCAGCTGCTGTAAAATGACCGCCAATTATATAGAAATAGCGCTTAATGTCACTGCCCGTTCACGAAAACTCTCGTTCAGTAAAACTGTAACTATTCTTGCCTTGCTGCTTGGCCAGATACATTTGTTTATCAGCTTGTTTTAGCAGCGCACTGCTGTCGGTAGCATCGTGCGGGTAAATCGCAATACCAATGCTGGCGCCCACCTTAATCTGGGCAAAAGATAGCTGCAGCGGCTGACTTAGCTGAAACACGATTTTCTCTGCGACAATGGCGGCATCATCAGGGTGCAACAGTGCAGTCAGCAGTACAACAAATTCATCGCCGCCAAAACGGGCCACCGTATCACTTTTTCGCACACAGTTATCCATGACTACCGCAAGTTTCAGTAATAACTCATCACCTGCATCATGACCATATTTGTCATTGACTTCTTTAAAGCCATCAAGATCGATAAAAAGCACCGCTAAAATTTCGTTATGACGACTATGCTGCTCCAGCGCCTGATCAATCCGCTCTTTAAGCAGGCTACGGTTTGGCAAGCCGGTTAACTCATCATGGGTGGCCATATGCCGCATTTTATGTTCGGCCTCCCGGCGCAGACTGACTTCCCGGCGTAAAAATAAATTCCAAATAGTAAACAGGGTTAAAAAGACCAGGGTTATTGCCACTACCTGCCAGATTATCTGCTGCACCCGTTTGCTATCGATACCCTGGGTAATCTCAAAATCGAACCAATGCTGGTAAATCTCGTTACGTTCGGCTTCACTTATGCTGCGCAGTCCTTTGTTTAAAATGGTAACAAGTGGCTGATAATCTTTGCGAACTGCTATCAGCGAAGGGTAATCGGGCACATCATCAATAACCTGCATGCGCAAGTTAATCAAATTTGACTCAGTCAGTGCCCGGCTACCTGCCTCTAATGATTCCAGCACAAAATCAACCTGATTTCCCTGCAGCATACGGATACCGTCTTTAACGTTGTTCATCCGAACTACGTCAACATTTTTAACCAGTCCTGCTAATTGCTGCGCCAACTGATAGTCTTTAAAAACAGCCACTCGTTTGCCACTGAGCTGCCGTATACTGTCGATATTTTCGCCGTTCACATGACCAATTACCGCCCATTTTACTGACCAAAATGGCTCAGTAAAGTGGGCGTAGGAACGTCGCTCCGGTTTCGGAACGACATTTGTGACTAAGTCCAATTTACCGTTTTCTAAATCATGTAGAATAGTCTCAAAATTGTCATAAACATGTATGTCAAACCTTATGTTCAGGCGCTCTGACAGCAGCTGCAACACTTCATGACTGACGCCAGCAATATTACCATTGTCATCAACAAACTCCATTGGCGGCCAGTTGCTGATAAGCCCAACCCGCAGCAGGTTATGTTGTTCCAACCACTGACGCTCATCTGAATGTAACGGTATATTGTTTTTAAAACTGCTGAAATAACGCAGTTCGGATGCAGCAATCCATTTTTGTTCCACTTGTTCTAATTCAGCTAAGCTGATTTGATTAAAGCCGTCACTAATTTTTTCCGCAAGCTCAGTGTTGTCGTTATGCACCAATACATATAACGGTGCATAAAACTGTGTAGTTGGGGATTCGACAAAATCATCCCACAAATTTAACTGCCTGAGTCTGGCATCAATCACCGCTCCAGCGCCAAAAAAACCGTCGATTTCACCGTTTATCACCGCATTGGTAATGCTTTCTGTACTTGGATAGCGGCTGAAAACGACTTTGGGATATTGTTGTTGTAACTCCTCAAGATAGGTTGCGAAGGAAAAAACCCCCACCCTGGCTTCACTGTCGCTGCTTAGCGGTTGTTGCGTACTTTTTTTTAACTTGTAATAAGCAGAGCTGAAACTATAAATGTGATATGCCTTGGTCAGTTGAGGGTTAAGGTCATCGATATCCGGAAAACCGATATGAGCGTCGGTCCGCCGGTTTGCCAGACTGGTCAGGCTGTTTAATGCGCTATCCGGCACAAAAGCCACACTAATACCGGTTTTTTCTGACCAAAGCCGCCACAGCTCAACCAGTAAACCCGTCGGCTCGCCCTGCGAGGAAACGTTCATGTACGGCGGGTTAGAGATGGCTAAACCCAGTAATAATGTATCATCTTTAGCTGCTGCAAAACCCAACCATTTGCGCTCCAGCTCGTTTAGCGTATCTAAGGATACAGCCTCGGTATAATCTTTAAGTAGGCTGCCGTATGGCGAATCAAGTGGCACGCCGAAAACTAAGTCTATTGCCTGCAAAGGAATTTTTTTATAAAGCGGAAATTGTTTGTTTAGCTCTTCATACTTTTCATACCGCGGTGGTAGCCGGTCAAGACTAGCGAAGGCTTTTAACTGTCCTGCTAACGCCGCGTTATATACTTGCGTTGCGGTTTTAAAAATGCGCAGTGGAGCTTCTGGCAGTTGTCTTTCGAGAGTGGGTACATGACTGGAATTTTCTAAAACACCAATCGCGTACGGTGTTAAGTCGGCAAGTGTTACTACATTAAGTAAATCCCGGTGAACGAAGATATTGCTGTAGATGGTGATGTTAATACTGTGTAACTGATATGCAACAGAGCGTTGTTCGGTATAGGCCATACCGCCGTGAAAATCTACCTTGCCAGCATTTAACAGCGCCACGGTTTCTGGCCAGTCGGCCATAACAAAATCAATTTTTATCTGCTGCTGTTCACCAATAATACGCCAGTAGTCCACAATCAGGCCGTCAGGCTGACCTTGCTCATTAACAAACATATAAGGATAAGTGTCACTGCTAAGCGCCACAGTTAACTTGTCGGGCTCAGCACTGGTGCCAGTTGTGCTTATAATCCACAACAGCAATCCGGTAATAACCCGCAAAAAACGTCTTATCATGGGTTTAAATTGATTGTTCAAATAATGTTGTTGTACCCTTACTACCGGTCCGGGTCAAGCAGTGTCATAAGGCGGAACATCATTTAGATTGGCCACGCAGTTTGCTTTTGGCGGCCCGTCACAATTAAGGTAAACTACTCACCTATTGTATTGCGCTTTATTAGCGCATCCCGCGCAGCATTGGTGCTTTTTTCTATGCAAAAAGATCATATTTACGCCGAGCCTCTGGCTCAGATCCAGGATTTTCGGTTTGATGACCAGGTAGCAGAAGTCTTTCCTGACATGATTCAACGCTCCATTCCAGGTTATCAGACGATTATCCAAACCATCGGCAAATTAACCGCTCGTTTTCAGCAACCCGCAAGTAACTTTTATGATTTGGGTTGCTCACTCGGTACAGCAAGCCTGGCGATGCGTCGCAATATTACGGTCGCGGGCGCCCAACTGATTGCAGTGGATAACAGCAAAGCCATGCTGGAGCGTTGTGAACGACATTTACTGGCGTTTCGATCTGAAGTTCCGATCCGTCTTGAACTCGCTGACATTCGCGATATTCCAATCAAAGATGCAGCAGTTGTGGTCATTAATTTTACCCTGCAATTTTTGGCACCCGAAGATCGGGATGCCTTGATAACTAAAATATATCAAGGCTTAAAACCGGGTGGCTTACTCATTTTGTCAGAAAAATTTATCGCCCACAGTAACGCTACTAACAGCCTGTTAGTGGATTTACATCTGGATTTCAAACGCGCCAATGGTTATAGCGAGCTGGAGATCAGTCAGAAACGCTCTGCACTGGAAAACGTGATGAAGCCCGATACCCTGGCGCAACATCAGCAACGGCTACAACATGCGGGATTTAGTGAGCAAAGCTTGTGGTTTCAGTGTTTTAATTTTTGCTCTATGCTCGCGGTTAAATAACATTAATAGGCTGACACTTACAGGAATACTGCATGCTCGACTTCACCCCCTTCTACGCTAAGTTAGCCACTAACAAACTGCATGACTGGCTGCAAACCCTGCCAGCACAGTTAGCACAGTGGCAAAACCATGCATTGCACGGTGATTTTAAACAGTGGCAAAAAGTCGTTAGCCACTTGCCAGCAACAACCATCAGCACGCTTGAGCTTAGCAACGCTGTGCAATTTGGTGCTCCGGCCGACATCAGTGCCGGTGAAGCGGAGCGGATCCGCTATCTACTGCAACAACTTAAGCCCTGGCGCAAAGGGCCGTTTTCTATTCATGGCATTGATATTGACACAGAGTGGCGCTCAGATTTTAAATGGGATCGGGTGTTGCCGCATATCAGTCCATTACAGGGGCGTTATGTGCTCGATGTAGGTTGTGGCAGTGGCTATCACTTATGGCGGATGCGCGGTGCAGGCGCTAGTTTTGTAGTAGGTATTGACCCATCCCAATTGTTCTACAGCCAGTTTCAGGCGATTAAGCATTTTAATCCGGACCCGGAAGTCCATCTGATACCGATAGGCATTGACGATATGCCCCCCCTGGCCCAGTTTGATACGGTATTTTCGATGGGCGTGTTATACCATAGGCGCTCACCAGTAGATTTTCTGCACCAGTTAAAACAACAGTTGCGCCCGGGTGGCGAACTGATCCTGGAAACCCTGGTAGTAGCAGGTGACGAAAATACCGTGCTGGTGCCGGGCGAGCGGTACGCCAAAATGCGCAATGTCTGGTTTCTTCCCAGCACACTGGCGTTGTGCCACTGGCTAAGACGGCTTGGCTTTAAAAACCCCAAAGTAGTTGATTTAAATACGACTACGCTGGAAGAACAGCGAGCCACCCCGTGGATGGAAAATGAAAGTTTAATTGATTTTCTTGACCTGACTGACCATAGTAAAACGATTGAAGGTTATCCGGCGCCACAACGTGCCGTGATTATTGCCACTGTTTAAATTGCTACAGGACCCGGCTTTATATGCCCTACCGCCCTCGATCAACTCTGGAACAATGGCGCATTTTGCAGGCAGTTGTCGATGCCGGTGGTTATGCGCAGGCCGCTGAATTACTGAATAAAAGCCAGTCCTCACTCAATCATGCGGTAGCCAAACTGCAGTCACAATTGGGGGTAGAACTGTTGGAGGTAATCGGTCGCAAAGCACAGCTTACCGATGCTGGCGAAGTGATGTTGCGGCGCTCAAGGGTACTGACCCAGCAAATTGAAGATCTGGAGCTATTAGCCGATAATATTGAGCAAGGCTGGGAACCGGAAATCAGAATTGCGGTAGAACTGGCTTACCCCAAGCACTTTTTATACCGTGCTTTACAAACATTTTACCCTTTAAGCCGTGGGAGCAGGGTACAAATTATTGATACTGTTTTAACCGGCACCAGTGAAATTATTGTGCAGAAAAAAGCAGATTTAGTCATCGCAGGTATCGTTCCTAAAGGTTATCTGAGCGAACCTTTATACGTTAGCCGTTTTATTGCGGTGGTGGGTGCCGGACATGAGCTGGCACATCAGCTTAGGTTAGATCAAAATCAGCTAAGCCAGTATTTACAGATTGTTATTCGCGATACCGCGCAAAAACCACTGGAAAATATCGGCTGGTTAAAAGCCGAGCAACGCTGGACAGTCGATAATTTCAACGAAGCCATCGAAATTTTGCAACTGGGTCTGGGGTTTTGCTGGCTGCCTGACTTTACCGTCGCCTCGGCCCTGGCAAAGGGCGAGTTGGTCCAAATACAGCTGAGTAACAGTTCAGAGCGGCTGGTTCCTATGTCCTTGTTAACACCGCAGGAAGAAACATTAGGCCCCGGCAGCAAACAATTACGCCAGTTAATTCTGGCTGAACATCTTAAATAAGGATCTTTATGCAAAGTGTTGATATTACAAAGCTGATGCAAGACGCTGCTCGGGATGCTGTTAGCTATATTGCCGAGGAACATAAACTCACTCTGGATTTCTCGCTGGCCAGTCTTACAGACATTGATACCGTGCTATCAACCTTACATCAGCGTCAACAGCAGCAAAGTCATTCATCAGAGCTAATATTTACCTTAACTAACATTATTGGCGCTTATATTGGTGAAGTGTTTATCGCTAATTACGGCGGCAACTGGCATAACAACACTGCAGATCCATCAGCACCATTTATTTCAGTTCAGCTATCAGACAAAGAATTTCCATTTGCTTCAGTATGTTACCATAAGATCACCCAGGACAATGCCATTCTGGTGGCTAACTATGTAAAACAAGCCGCTGCAAATGTAATGCAGTAATGCTTTTGTCTGCGCCATTATACAGGTAAAATACGCGCCGATTAAGCCAACCAATACAGCCAATCGAGGAAAGCCGTGAGCGAGCATAATACATCTTTAAGCTACAAAGACGCCGGAGTTGATATAGATGCCGGCAACGCCCTGGTAGAACGGATTAAAGGTGCAGTTAAACGCACCACCCGTCCGGAAGTCATGGGAGGCTTAGGGGGTTTTGGCGCCTTATGTCAGATTCCGGCAGGTTATAAGGAGCCGGTTTTAGTGTCAGGAACCGACGGTGTTGACACTAAACTGCGGTTGGCCATGGATTTAAAACGACACGATGGTGTCGGCATCGACCTGGTTGCTATGTGCGTAAACGATTTAGTCGTTCAGGGAGCAGAGCCACTGTTTTTCCTTGATTACTACGCAACAGGCAAGCTCGACGTGAACACCGCCTCCGCTGTGGTTGCAGGTATTGCCGAAGGTTGTGTGCAATCAGGTTGCGCCCTGGTCGGTGGCGAAACAGCCGAAATGCCGGGTATGTACCATGGCGAAGACTATGACATAGCCGGCTTTTGCGTTGGCGTGGTAGAAAAAGCCGACATTATTGATGGCAGCAAAGTTAAAGCAGGTGATCAGCTTATTGCGCTGGCTTCATCCGGGCCGCACTCAAATGGCTTTTCCCTGGTACGTAAAGTACTGGAAGTAAGCGGTCAATCGGCCGACACCCTGCTGGAAGGAAAAAGTCTGGCAGACCATTTGCTGGAGCCGACCCGCATTTACGTAAAAAACCTGCTGGCGTTAATCAAAGAAATGCCGGTACATGCGCTGTGCCATATTACCGGTGGTGGTTTCTGGGAAAATATCCCACGGGTATTACCTGAAAATACCAAAGCCGTCATTAACGGTAACAGCTGGCAATGGCCCGCCATTTTTAACTGGTTACAGCAACAAGGCAATATCAGCCGCCACGAAATGTATCGTACCTTTAACTGTGGGGTCGGTATGATGCTGGTTGTGCCCGCTGCAAAACTGGAGCAGGCGTTGGCCAGCTTAACAGCGGCAGGCGAAACGGCCTGGCACCTGGGTGAAATTCAGGACGCGGCTACCGGTGAAGAACTCGTGATTATCAACGAATAGGCCAACAATGAAATCGATAGTAGTACTGATTTCAGGTAACGGTTCTAATTTACAAGCGGTGATTGATGCCTGTGCCAGCGGTTTTATCGCTGGCCGGGTAACTGCGGTGATATCCAACAAAATTGGCGTTTACGGTTTGCAACGGGCCGCTGATGCTGACATTGCCAACCATGCACTAAGCCATAAAAACTTTGCCAGCCGCGACGCTTACGATAAAGAGTTAATGACGTTAATAGACAGTTACCAGGCTGATTTAGTGGTGCTTGCTGGTTTTATGCGGATCCTCACCGCAGGCTTTGTCAGCCACTATGCTGGAAAATTATTGAACATTCATCCGTCTTTATTGCCGAAGTATCAGGGATTGAATACACACCAGCGCGCAATTGATGCCGGTGATCGCGAACACGGCTGCAGCGTGCATTTTGTCACTGAACAGCTGGATGGTGGTCCGGTAATTTTACAAGCAAAGGTGCCGGTTTTCCCTGAAGATGACGCCATTACTATTGCGGCACGGGTACATGAACAGGAACATCAGCTATATCCATTGGTTATCCGCTGGTTCTGTCAAAACCGTTTACAACAACGCGGCGATAAGGCATGGTTAGATAATAATGTATTGTCGGAACAAGGATATGCAAACGATGAGGACGAATCTTAAATGGCGCCTGCTGGCGTCATTACTGTTTACCAGCCTGCTAACAACTTCCGGAATAACGTACGCTCAAACTGCCCTTTCTTCTGCTGCTGATCAGGCTAGCCAATTTCGTCTTTTTAGCGCCGACTATCTGGTGTACCGAGCCGGCAAAAATCATGGTAAGGCAAACCGCTATCTTAAATTTAATGACGACCGCTATCAGATGGGATACAGCAGCGATATAAGCTGGCTGATCTTCAGTGATAAACGGCAGGAAACCAGCGAATTTTTGGTAGAAAACCAACAAATTCAACCGCTTAATTACGTGATGAAACGTCAGGGTTCCGGCCCTAGCCGTCATTATGAGTTGCAGCTGGATCCCGTCAAACAGCAATTGCTGGTGGGTAAATCAAAAGAACTTAAAGCCGATAGCTGGCAGGATAACTGGCTGGATCCGCTAAGCTATCATCAACAACTTGTGCTTGACTTGCGCGCTGGCAAAACCGAATTCTTCTATGACGTGTTAAACCGCAATGGCAATAGTAAAACTTACCATTATAAAGTGGTGATGGAAGAGCCATTAGCCTTGCCTTACGGCACAGTGCATACTTTACGTATAGCCAGAATGGACGATCCGGAAAAACAAGTTTACGCCTGGGTAGCGCCAGAACTTGATTACATGCTGGTCCGCTTATGGCGTGGCGAAGATAATGTTGAACAATTTGACGTGCAACTGCACAAGCTTGAATTTATCGCCCCGGAATAAAAAACCTCTCCAGCCCTTATCGCGCCTGCTTTGCTGCATGTTCAGCACAAGCTGGCGCCGCCAACTGTCTACCTTGAGCTACACTAATCAAATGTCTGATTGACAGCCAGACTGAGCTAGCAGGCCCTGTCTGGCCGTAAGTACTATTGTTAGATTAAATTTGCAAAGAATTGCAGCAGGAAATGCCGGATATCGCTTGCAACTTTTTCCAAAGCCATCTAAGCTTTAACCCTAGTGGTCTGACCTCTTATCAGGAGTTAACAATGAATGTGTTTTTACTCATAGTTGCCATCGTCGTGGCAATCGGTGTGTTAGCGTACTATCGCGCCAGCCTAACCATGTTTACCGCCGCCATTGCAGCGTTATTAGTAGTAGGCAGCCTGACCGACACCATCGGTACTTTTGCCTGGCTACTTTTTTTAGTTTTGGCCTTGCCATTAAATATTGCCAGTGTCCGTCAGCAGTACATTACCAAACCAGTATTGGGCCTGTATCGCAAGATAATGCCGGAAATGTCGACTACCGAAAAAGAAGCAATTGATGCCGGTACTACCTGGTGGGAAGCAGATTTGTTTCGTGGCAACCCCGACTGGCACAAAATGCATAATTTCCCTAAGCCACGGTTAAGTGCTGAAGAGCAAGCTTTCATGGACGGCCCGGTTGAAGAATTGCTGGCCATGGTAGATGACTGGCACAGCACTCATGAACGTGCTGATTTATCACCTGAAGTTTACGACTATCTGAAAACCAAAGGTTTTTTCGCGATGATTATTGCGAAGAAATATGGTGGTCTGGAATTCTCGGCCTTCGCCCAGTCTTGTGTACTGCAAAAATTAACCAGTAAAAGCATGATGTTATCCAGCATCGTTGGCGTACCTAATTCTTTAGGCCCCGGCGAGTTGTTGCAACACTATGGTACTGACGAGCAGAAAAATCATTATTTACCGCGTCTGGCTAAAGGCCTGGACGTTCCTTGTTTTGCTTTGACCAGCCCGGAAGCAGGCTCTGATGCCGGCGCGATCCCTGATTTTGGTATCGTAACTAAGGGGCAGTGGCAAGGTAAAGAAGTACTGGGTATGCGTCTTACCTGGGACAAGCGTTATATTACTCTGGCGCCTATTGCTACGGTATTAGGTTTGGCCTTTAAGTTATACGATCCTGAAAAGCTGTTAGGCGATAAGGAAGAATTAGGTATTACTTGTGCCTTAATTCCAGCCAATACCCCAGGCGTTAAGATTGGTCGTCGTCACTTTCCGCTAAATGTGCCATTTCAGAACGGCCCTACCCAAGGCGATAACATTTTTGTACCGTTGGAGTACATTATCGGT
Source organism: Arsukibacterium sp. (assembly GCF_041616895.1). GTDB lineage: Bacteria > Pseudomonadota > Gammaproteobacteria > Enterobacterales > Alteromonadaceae > Alishewanella. The sequence goes on along the minus strand of NZ_JBFJPY010000064.1, from coordinate 3,662 downwards.
GGTGCGTCAATGGCGGGCCAGGGTTGGAAGATGTTGATGGAGTGCTTGTCAATTGGCCGGGCGATTACCCTGCCCTCTAACAGCACCGGTGGTATTAAAGCAGCGGCAATGGCTACCGGCGCTTATGCCCGTATTCGTCGTCAGTTCAAATTGCCTATCGGTAAAATGGAAGGCGTCGAAGAAGCGATGGCCCGCATCGGCGGCTATGCCTATATGGCAGACGCCTCAACGACCATGTCGGTGGGTGCTATCGATTTAGGTGAGAAGCCTTCAGTCATTTCGGCCATCACTAAGTATCACATGACAGAGCGGATGCGCAGTGCCATTAACGATGCGATGGACGTGCATGGCGGTAAGGGCATATGTATGGGCCCGAACAACTATCTGGCCCGTGGTTATCAGGGTGCGCCGGTAGCAATTACCGTTGAAGGTGCCAATATATTAACCCGTAACATGATTATCTATGGTCAGGGTGCCATCCGTTGTCACCCATACGTATTGGCAGAATTACAAGCTGCGCAAATGGATGACGAAGGCGCAGCAGTAACAGCCTTTGATAAAGCAGTGTTTGGCCATATCGGCTTTGCTATCAGTAATTTCTTCCGCACGTTCTGGTTGTCAATAACCGGTGGTATGTTTAGCCATGCACCTTATAACGATGCAACGACGAAATACTACAAACAGATGAACCGTTTTAGCGCTGCCATGGCCCTGATGTCTGATGTAGCAATGGCAACCCTCGGTGGCGATTTAAAACGCCGCGAGCGGATCTCAGCCCGGTTGGGTGATATTTTAAGTATGCTGTATTTAACCTCAGCGGTGTTAAAGCGCTTTAACGATGAAGGTCGGCAAGTGCAGGATTTACCACTGGTACAGTGGGCCTGTGAAGACAATCTGGCCAAAGCTCAGCTAGCGTTAGACGAGTTGTTTGACAACTTCCCGAACCGTGCTGTAGGCGTGGTGTTAAAGCGGGTGGTATTCCCATGGGGCCGTACCCTGCGTAAGGCGTCAGACAAAGTGGAGCATCAGGTTGCCCGCATTATGCAAACCCCGTGTGAAGCACGCTCTCGCTTAGGCCTGCATTTGTACCTGACGGACGAACCAGGCAACCAGTTAGGTAGGGTTGAGCAGGTACTTTTGGATATTCTGGCAGCAGAGCCTTTATTTGATAAGGTCGCTAAAGCCGCCAACAAGCGCCTGCCATTCTACCGCTTAAATGAAGTGGCAGATTTAGGTTTGGAGCTGGGTGTTATCAGTAAGGAAGAAGCCGCTAAACTGCGCTTAGCCGAGGAAGGTCGCTTATTTGTAATTAATGTTGATGACTTTGAGCCGGATTATCTGGCAGCTGACAACAGTCTGACTCAGCAACCTAACGGTGCTGAAGCATTGAATGAGCAACAAAGTAAAAAGACCAAAGCTGCGTAACCTTGCGGATCAAAAAATAAAAAAACCTGCCATCTGGCAGGTTTTTTTATGACGAAGAGCTGATGGATTCTCAAAACTCCAACAGCGCTTATTTTGGTTATTACCCTTCGTTAAAAATTAACCACTAACGGCTCTGAACACTGCGCAGTTGCATCCAGACACAAGCGGTACGTCGCGCTGTTAATCGCAGGGTTTTTGAATTGGTCGTTGTAACGACCAGGCCGGCTTAGCGTAGCTACCGGGCTATCATCACGGTACAGGGTCAGTGCCTGATCTACATCACTGCTCCAGCGTAATTGCACCAGAGTCGCACCGGAACGGCCGCGGTTAACCCGGATAAGCTCCAGCCTGATGTCTACCGGAGGGTAAACCGGTGCCAACTGCAGGGCTACGATAACCGGATCATGATCAGATGAGCGATACGCATCCGGAGCATAATAATCAAAAATCTGCTGTTCGGTCTTAAATTCAACGTTGTAATCCAGTGCTATCGGTTCGTCTGCGTTAATATTCCACTTATCCGCATCAGCTAATGCTTCCAGCGCATGCTGGTTTAATAAGGCGTGGTCAAGTGAACCGGCAAGCCCCCGAAACACATAACCATAGCTTGCTGTTTTGCCCAGCACGTCAAACACGTCGTAATAGCCGGCCTCGGCAAGCGCTGTTATCGGATCTTCTTTGGCATAAGCATTTAAGTCACCGATCACCATCGCCGGAATATCAGCATAATATTGCTCAGCAAAAACGCCAATCGCTTCGGCCGCCCGGGTGCGGCTGATGTTACAATTGCCCTGCCCGTCACCGGTATCACCATCGGCAGCGCCACAGCCCGAGCCTTTAGACTTAAGGTGGTTAACCATTACCGCAAATTCAGCATTATTTTCCAGTAAACGGAAACGTTGCGCCAGCATAGGCCGGTTACGGCTGTCATCAAATAGTGGCTGACCACTGCTATCCACTGCCGAATTAGCCGAATCAAGCACCCGTGCTACTTCTGTGGGCACCATTAAATCTGCGCGGTACAGCAGGCCGACTGCGATTTCATCGGTACCGATAGGGCTTACCTGCGGCTGTATAAATTGCCAATCCATCTGGCCCGTTGTCTGGCGCAAACCTGTCACCAAATCAGCTATGGCAGAGGTAGTAGCAAAACCATCATTTTCTAACTCCATTAAGCCAATTACGCTGGCGTCCAAACCTGCCATGGCAGCCAGAATTTTCGCACGCTGGCGTTCAAACTCCACCGCTGAATCTGCACCGCGCGAGGTGGGGAAACCGCCGCCCATGCCGTCACCGTTAAAGTAATTAAGCACGTTAAAACTGGCCACTTTAACGTTACCGTCAGCCAGTAATGAAGGAGCCACGCTTCTTGGGTTATCTGCCAGAATGGTTACCGGACTGCTCGGCATAATCCGGTATTCATTAAACGAATAATATAAGGTACCGGTTAAACCCACCACAGTATCACCACCGCGCACCGGATTGGCTGCGCTCAGGCCCGGAGCCGGATAAGGCACCAGCGCCGGGTTCTGTACTGTGCTGTTATCGTCCAGAATAATCCGGTTTAGCTGTTGCGCAGCGGCCAAGGCAATAGCCTCTGCCCCGGGAGCCACAACCTGAGTAGGCGTAAAGCGGCGGCCATTTGCTAAGGTAAGCTCGCCAAACCGGCCGAGCGTAAAGGTTTCATTTACGGTCAGCGGCTCTGAAAAGCTGACCAGCATCCCTTCATGCGCCTCCCAGTAAGCCATATCAGGTACCGGTAATTGTAATTCGGTTGCTGCAGGTAGTGTCGCAGCACCACAGTCAACAGTGGCAACAAGATCAGTAAGCTGGGTCATGCTAAAGAACTCGGCAACCTTAGCCTGCAATCTCACGCGCTGGCCGGCAACTACTGCCAGGTTATCACTGCCGGTGAACACGAATACACCTTCAGAGGTTAACGGATCGCTGTCTTGCTCAACCGAGGCCGATTGAATATTAAAGCCACGCAGCCCTGGCAGCGTTTGGGTAACAATCGCCTCAACCACCAGCGTCTGCCCCACTAGCGGGCTGGTATCGCCGTTGCCCTGGATCTGATGGATTGGCGTAAACGGTGCGCCGCAGCTTAAATCAAAGTCCGGATCCGGGTCGACTGGTCCGCCACCTTCACCATTAAATAAGCCAATATCACTAAAATCATCCTGGGGGAAACCTAACCATTGATCAGCAGGCTCAAACGTATCCAGCGGATTGCTATC
>NZ_JBFJPY010000063.1:0-19636 GCF_041616895.1 Arsukibacterium sp. | reverse complement strand
GTAGCCAGTGCCACAAAATGAGCTTGAATGGTTTCTACTTTAGCGCGGGTTTTATTCCAAACATAGGCGCCATAACATCGCTTTGCATCTAAACCAATTTTGGCGCCATTAATCAAATCGATCGCATTGTAATTTTCCAGAAGCTGAATATTCGGGTGCTGCTTAACCTGGTCTACCAGAGTGATTTGTACAGCCTGACCGGTTGCATCGGCGGCATGTAAAATACGACGGTGACTATGGCCACCCTCCCGCGTCAGATGGTATTTCAAACTGCCGTCAGTATCCTGATACTGATCAAAGGGCACGCCTTGCGCAATCAGCCATTGCATCGCCTCTTTGGCGTGTTCAGCGGTATATTGCACGGTGGTCTCATCACATAAGCCGGCCCCGGCAATAAGCGTATCGTTAACATGGGAGGCAATACTGTCATTTTCATCAAATACCGCGGCAATACCGCCCTGGGCATACAGGGTAGACCCTTCGCGCAGCGGGCCTTTGCTTAACACTAACACCCTGGCATGATCTGCTAACTGTAACGCTAAAGATAAACCTGCAGCACCGCTGCCAATAATTAAAACGTCACAATGATATTCATTTTGTTGTGTCATGCGATACACTTGCCCCAGTTAAGCCTCAATATCAGGGTAACCTTTGAGTTACCGCTGCAATTACCCGACAGCAGGGCTGTTGGATCAGCTTATTGTAGCGGTTTTGGCATAATAAACAGAACTATTTATTGTTGCCGTGGTCACAGCCTCGACGCCAGACAAGGGCCATGCAACATCGACAACCTACTATGTATTACAGGGGACAGGCTCACAGAATGAGCGAGCAAGAATTAGATTGGCAAATTGTCCAGCGGGTCCAGCAAGGTGATAAAGCCGCATTTAATCTGTTGGTGAAGAAATATCAGCACCGGATTGCGAACTTAATCTCACGCTATGTCTCTAACCACGGAGATGTGGCAGATGTTGCCCAGGAAGCCTTCATTAAAGCTTATCGGGCAATGCCAGGGTTTCGTGGCGAAAGCGCCTTTTATACCTGGCTGTACCGAATTGCAGTAAACAGTGCTAAAAATTATCTGGTGTCGAACGGCCGTAAACCGCCCGCTACCGATGTTGATGCCGAAGATGCTGAGTATTTTGAAGGAAGCGATGCCCTAAAAGAGCAGGATTCGCCAGAGCGTTTATTACTGTCTGAAGAAATTCGGGCCGTGGTATTTAACACGATTGATAAGTTACCAGATGAACTTCGTACCGCAATTACACTCAGAGAGCTTGAAGGGTTGAGTTACGAGGAAATAGCAGAAGTGATGGGGTGCCCCATCGGCACCGTACGCAGCCGGATTTTCCGGGCGCGTGAAGCAATAGATATTCAGCTTAAACCATTGATTGGCTAAATTATCAGGCTAAATCGGATAATAAACAGCAAGCAGACAGGAAAAATTATGTCGTCAGATAATCAGGATTGGCTCTCAGCCGCCAGCGATAACAGGCCGCTTAGTAACACGGAGCTCGATCTTTTGCTGCAACAGCCCGAATTGCAACAAAAGCTAGAGAGATATCAATTAGCTGCCGCTGTATTTCGTCGCGAAAAGGCAGCACCATTGCCTGGCAATTTCGCCTCTGATATTGCCGCCTTATTGCAAGATGAGCCGACCTATCAGTTAAGCCACAGTCGCACGCTGCTGCAAAAAGTTGGTTCAGGCCTCAGGGTCGCTGCCAATGGCAGCTGGCTGAAGCCCGCAGCACAAGGTGCCGTTGCGGCCGGGGTCGCGTTGTTTGCGGTGTTGGGCGTGCAGCAATATCAGCAGCCAGCAGGTCAGGATTTAATGCTGCCCAGTCCGGTGCTGCAAACCAATCCGATAGGCGGTTTTGCGACGCCTGTCAGTCTGAGTTCGACTACGGTTGACAGCCGTTTTGCTGAACAGGAACAGCAAGCAATGCAGGAGCAGCAACGTCGGTTGCAGGCATTGTTGCAGGCACATCGCCAGCAGGTTCGGGTAACTGAGCAGCAACACGCGAAAACCGAGCAGCAAAACGAGCAGGATAACGAGCAGTAATATGAGCAAAGTAGTATGGCTGTGGTGCACGTTGTTGTTATTTTGCAGCAGTGTGCTGCACGCCGACGAGCCAGGCTGGGCCCTGTTTGAACGGGTTCAGCAAAGCGTGACGCAATATAATTTTGATAGCTCATTTGTTGTATTCAAAGGCAGTAAAGTTGAAACTTACCGCTGGCAGCATGGTCGCCAGGACGATAAAGAAATTGAACATTTAGTGCCGCTTGACGCTGATGGCGTCGACATCCTGCGTCGTGATGATGTGGTGTATTACTTTTTAACCGACCGGCCTGCGTTAGTGACGGCTAGCAACAGCATTAAAGAACTTCCCGCTATTTTATTCCAAGACCATCAGCAAATACGTAAGTTGTACACCGCCGTGTTAGGAAGCAGCTCAGTCATGTCCGGCCATACAGCCCAGCTGCTCAGACTGAGCGCGAATGATCCTGGCCGCCATAGTTACTGGTTATGGATTGAGGTAGAGTCGGGCTTTCCACTGCGAATTGATGTGATGTCAGAGCAACAGGCACCGCTGGAGCGCTGGTTGGTGACCCATATGCAAATTACCCCGGAGCTGCCGGATAATCTGCAACGGTTGCTGAACACCGAACTGCCTGAGCCCACTGCCCGTCAGCCAGGGGCAACGTTAAACCCTAATAAGCTTCAGCTTAACTGGCTCCCCGCAGGCTATCAGTTAGTGACCGACCCGCACATTGTGCCGCAATTGCAGCAAAGCCTGCTTAATTACTGGCTGCTGAGCGATGGGGTGCATCAGGTATCCGTTTTTGTGCAGGCCACCCAGCGGATGCCCACCCAGGCATACCGCGATGGTGCAACGACCATTTACATGCTAAGCACCCCCGGGCATGACATCACGGTGATTGGTCCGGTGAGTATTGATGTGGCAGAGCGGATTGCTGCTGCGGTGCGCTGAGCTAATCATCGCGTGATACCATAAGCTGCATACAGTGGTATACAGGTAACGATTCACATATGATGGCCGCCAGATGATTGAACAGATAGCCACCGTACTTGCGGTAGAAAAACACGGGGTGTGGCTTGGCACAACGCCGGTAACAACCTGTAATGCCTGTCAGGTAAGCAACGACTGTGGTACGGGTATCGTCGCGAAAACCCTGACACCCCGGCAAACGCGTTTTTTTGTTACAACTGATCTGGCGCTGTTACCCGGCGAGCAGGTAACGGTAGCAACGGCCGGTGAGCAACTCGTTACCGCGGCATTGTTGGTCTATCTGCTGCCCCTGGTGCTGATGCTGATTGCAGCATTGCTGGTGCATCTGGGCTGGCAGGCCACAGAGGGCTGGGTTATGCTGGCTGCGGCGGCAGGCGCAGGCGGTGGTTTACTGCTGGCCCGGTATTACGGCGCCAGAATGGCTGCGCAGCAACCGCTTCGTATTGTTAACGTGCTACCAGAGATCAACATCCGGCAACTGTCCTGAGCCTTGCGCGAAGAACACATAGCAAGCTGCTTGCGGATAGAGTACAATTCCCGCTAATTTTTTTTACAGCATCGGTCTGAGAATAGCCGCATCGTTAACGGGTGCATCTGAGCTTATTGTCAGTACCCCCAGTATATTTCGGACATTTGCGGATAACATGGCAAAACTTAATAACATCAGAAATTTCTCCGTCATCGCTCATATTGACCATGGTAAATCAACCCTGTCTGACCGGCTTATTCAGTATTGCGGTGGCCTGGCCGATCGGGAAATGCAGCAACAGGTTCTGGATTCAATGGATCTGGAGCGTGAGCGCGGTATTACCATCAAAGCGCAAAGCGTTACCCTCAATTATACGGCCGATGATGGTAACACTTACCAGCTGAACTTTATTGATACGCCCGGACACGTCGATTTTACTTACGAGGTAAGCCGCTCTCTGGCCGCCTGTGAGGGCGCACTGCTGGTGGTTGATGCCGGGCAGGGCGTGGAAGCACAAACTGTCGCCAACTGCTATACCGCACTGGACATGAACCTGGAAGTTATCCCGGTATTAAATAAAATCGACTTACCTCAGGCAGAACCGGAGCGGGTTGCAGAGGAAATTGAAGACATTATTGGGATAGAAGCGCTGGGGGCCGTGCAATGCTCTGCCAAAACCGGCTTTGGCATCAAAGATGTACTGGAAACCATCGTTAAGAAAATCCCACCACCAGAGGGTGAGCGGGACTTACCGACCCAGGCCCTGATAATCGACTCCTGGTTTGACGCCTATCAGGGCGTCGTGTCGCTGGTACGGGTAAAGCACGGCTCGATAAAAACTAAAGATAAAATTAAAGTAATGTCGACCGGCCAGGTATATGAAGTTGATAAAGTCGGGATATTCAGCCCCAAAGCAACCCATACCGGCGAGCTGAACACCGGTGAAGTTGGCTTTGTTATTGCCGGTATTAAAGAAATTAAAGGCGCACCGGTGGGAGACACCCTGACCTTATCGAAAAACAGCGCCGAGAAGCCGTTGCCTGGCTTTAAGCGGATTAAGCCGCAGGTTTATGCCGGGGTATTTCCGGTATCTTCAGACGACTATGAAGACTTCCGTGACGCTCTGGCAAAACTTAGTCTGAACGATTCGTCATTATTTTATGAGCCGGAAAACTCCGGTGCACTAGGCTTTGGTTTCAGGATTGGTTTTCTTGGCATGTTGCACATGGAAATCATTCAGGAGCGACTGGAGCGTGAGTACGATTTAGATCTGATTACGACGGCACCGACCGTGGTGTACGAAGTGATTAAAAAAGATGGCGAAAAAGTCATGGTCGATAACCCCAGCGATTTGCCGGCGGTGAACGATATTGACGAAATCCGTGAGCCAATCGTTGAAGCACATATTCTGGTTCCGCAGGAATATGTGGGTAATGTGATTACCCTGTGTATCGAAAAACGTGGCGTGCAAACCAACATGTTGTACCACGGTCGCCAGGTCGCGTTAACCTATGAATTGCCGATGGCCGAAGTCGTGATGGATTTCTTCGATCGCTTAAAATCGACCAGCCGCGGTTATGCCTCTCTGGATTACGCGTTTAAACGATTTCAAACCTCAAATATGCAACGGGTAGATATCCTGATTAACGGCGAGCGGGTTGATGCGCTGGCCATTATCAGTCATATCGACTTTGCCCAGGGGCGGGGCAGGCAACTTGCTGAAAAGCTGAAAGAGCTGATCCCACGGCAAATGTTCGATATCGCCATTCAGGCAGCTATCGGCAACCATGTTATTGCCAGGACCACCATTAAGCAAATGCGTAAAAACGTATTAGCGAAATGTTATGGTGGTGATGTCAGCCGGAAGAAAAAACTGCTGCAGAAACAAAAAGAAGGTAAGAAGCGGATGAAACAGGTGGGTAATGTTGAAGTACCGCAAGAGGCCTTCCTGGCCATTTTAAAAGTGGGTAAGTAATACTAGAAAAGTAATACTAGGTAAGTAAAAGGGAAACGCATGGCCGGTTATTTTGCAATCTTGTTAGTGATACTCACCCTGACCAGTGGCCTTATTTGGCTGCTGGACGCGCTGGTGCTCGCCCCCAAACGCCGGGAGCGCTTGATATTGGCGCAAAGTGGTGCGGGTAATCAATTGCCCGAAGCAAGCAGCGATACTCTGCTAAAAGAGCCGGCAATAGTGGAAACGGCCAAGTCGATCTTTCCGGTGATCGCTGCTATCACCCTGTTCCGTTCTTTTTTATTCGAACCTTTTCAAATTCCGTCAGGTTCAATGATGCCAACCTTGCTGGTAGGTGATTTTATTCTGGTAGAAAAATTTTCCTACGACGTGAAAGACCCGGTATGGCGCAAGACGCTTTACCACAACAAGTTGCCACAGCACGGCGATGTTGCGGTATTTAAATATCCGGAGCAGCCCACGGTTGATTTTATTAAGCGGATTGTTGGTTTGCCGGGCGATCGGATTATCTACCGGGATAAACAGTTGTATATCGACAAAGCCTGTCAGTCTGAGCAAACCAGCGGTTGTGGCTCACTGGAGCGGGTTACCCTGACCCATATTCCTGATACTCAGTTCTTTCAGGGCCGGATGCAGCAACGGCGCTATCACGAGGCATTGGGTGAGAATGGTCACAATATTCTGGTGACGCCGGGCGTACGCGAGCAGCCCGGACAATATCATCAGCAACAAGGCACGGCCATTGACGAATTTGTAGTGCCGCAAGGCCACTATTTTGCATTAGGCGATAACCGGGATAACAGCCGGGACAGCAGGTTCTGGGGCTTTGTACCAGCCGACAACCTGGTAGGTAAGGCCGTGTTTATCTGGATGAGTTTTGAGTTCAGTGAAGATCCCGACAGCTGGCTACCTGGCTGGGTGCCGGTTGGCGTCAGGTTTGAGCGCCTTGGTAAAATTGAATAAGGTGCATTGATGCTTCAACCTGTTAAACCATTAATGACAAAACTGGGGTATCAGTTCCGGCAACCGGAGCTGCTGGAGCAGGCATTAACCCACCGCAGTTGCAAAGGCAAACATAACGAACGGCTGGAATTTTTAGGTGATGCCGTGTTGGGTCTGATTATCGCCCAGATGCTGTTTGCCCAGTTTCCACAAACCCGTGAGGGTGACCTGACCCGCATGCGCTCAGCGCTGGTAAAAGGGGTAACCCTGGCGGAAATTGCTCAGGAGCTGGCTATTGCCCAATATTTGCGGCTGGGACCGGGCGAGTTAAAAAGTGGCGGCCACCGCCGCGAATCCATTCTGGCGGATGCGCTGGAAGCCATTTTAGGTGCTATCTTTTTAGACAGCGGCATGGAAGCCTGCCGTGAACGAATTAATGTCTGGTTTGCAGAGCGTCTGGCACAGATTGCGCCGGGTGAACAAAAAGATTCAAAAACCCGCCTGCAGGAATATTTGCAAGGCTTGCGTTTAGCCCTGCCGGTATATGATGTTATTGCCACCACCGGCGAAGCACACCAGCAAACCTTTACGGTGCGTTGTACCGTGCCTGGTATTGCGCCCATTACTGCTTCAGGCAGCTCGCGGCGTAAAGCCGAACAAGATGCCGCAAACGCGGCTTTGGAACAGATTAAAAATGAACGATAACATCGTGCCAACGCCTCCTGCAGCGCCAACTACTTACGCCGGTTTAGTGGCGATAGTGGGCCGTCCTAATGTCGGCAAATCTACCTTGTTAAATAAGCTGGTAGGCCAGAAAGTCAGTATTACCTCGAAAAAGCCACAAACTACCCGCCACCGCATTGTCGGTATCGATACCGTCGATAACTATCAGACGGTGTATGTCGACACCCCGGGCTTGCATATTGAAGAGAAGCGGGCCATCAACAGGATGATGAATAAAGCGGCGTCCAGTTCCATCGCCGATGTTGAGTTGGTGCTGTTTGTGGTCGAAGGAACCCGCTGGAACGATGACGATCAGATGGTATTAAACAAACTGATCCAGGCACAAAAGCCAGTGGTGCTGGTCGTTAATAAAGTCGACTTATACAAAGATAAGTCGGAGCTATTGCCACATTTACAGAAGCTGGGCAGTCAGCTTAACTTTGTCGATGTGGTGCCATTATCGGCAGAAAGTGGCGACAATGTCGACGCGCTGAGAAAAGTGGTGCAGGGCCATTTGCCCCTTTGTGAATTCTTTTTCCCCGATGACTACATTACCGACCGTTCGCAGCGCTTTATGGCTGCCGAAATTGTCCGTGAAAAGTTAATGCGCTTTTTAGGCGATGAGCTGCCATATTCTGTAACCGTAGAAATTGAGCGCTTTAAATGGGAAGAAAAACATTTCCATATTGCAGCGCTGGTATTAGTTGAACGGGAAAGCCAGAAACGAATGGTCATTGGTAATAAAGGTGAGCGGATAAAAACCATTGCCACTGAAGCAAGGCTGGATATGGCCGCCATGTTAGAGCAACCGGTATTTTTACAAGTATGGGTAAAAGTGAAGTCAGGTTGGGCTGACGATGAGCGAGCGCTGCGTAGCCTGGGCTACGGTGAAGATTAACCATTGTGAAGCATAAGGTTTAGCCAGATGCAGCCGCTATGTCCCGCTTATATTCTGCATAGCCGGCCATTTCAGGATAATAAGCTGCTGCTGCAGCTGCTGTTGCCAGAGCAGGGCAGAGTGTCTGCAGTGATCAGAAAACGGCAGGGCAAACAACGTTTTGCTCTGCAGCCCTTTCAGCTTTTTACGGTGGCCCTTAGCGGTCGTAGCAGTTTAAAAACGGTGACAACGTTAGATGAACTGGCACCGGCCGCCCGCTTTAATGGTAAATTTTTGTTCAGTGCGCTTTACCTTAACGAACTTATTTGCCGGCTATGGCCAGATGACATGGCGGCAGAGCAGTTATTTGACCATTATCAGCACAGTCTGATCGCACTGGAGCAAGCACAGCATACTCCAGCGATGCTGGAACCCTGCTTGCGTGAGTTTGAGTTTTCACTGCTAAGTGAACTGGGGCTGCAGATAGACTGGCAACATGCTGCTGATGGCACACCGCTGCTGGCGGACTTACACTATTTATGGCAGCCGGAGCAAGGTTTTGTGGTCGCTGGCCGCGGTTGGTCTGGCGAAGTGCTGCATGCCATTGGCCAGAACAACTGGCAGCACACTGACGCTTTGAAGGTAGCCAAGCAAGTCAGCCGGCAGTTGTTAGCACCCTTGCTCGGTGATAAACCACTGCACAGCAGAGCGTTATTTAATGCGCTGGGCTAAACCCTTAACGGATTGAGCAAGTATAACCTGGCATTCTAATCAGTTATTTAAAACCGGAGCCGTTATGAGCCCTATTTATCTTGGTGTCAATATCGATCACGTGGCCACATTACGTCAGGCCCGCGGTACCAGTTACCCGGAACCGTTGCATGCCGCCCTTGTGGCTGAGCAGGCAGGAGCCGATGGCATAACCGTGCATTTGCGTGAAGATCGGCGCCACATTATTGACCGTGATGTCTTTTTATTACGCCAGAGCCTGAGCACCCGGCTGAATTTTGAAATGGCGGTTACCGACGAAATGTTGGCGATTGCCGGTAAACTAAAACCCCAATTCTGTTGCTTGGTCCCTGAGAAGCGCCAGGAGCTGACCACTGAGGGCGGCTTAGATGTTGCCAGCCAGCTTAGCCGAATGAAAGACGCCGTCAGTCAGTTGGCAGCAGATAATATTCTGGTGTCGTTATTTATCGATGCCGACCACGCCCAGATAGACGCAGCCGCAGCATGTGGTGCGCCCTTTATCGAAATCCATACCGGCCGTTACGCTGAGGCGACCGACCACAACGTACAGCAGGCTGAACTGAGCCGGATCACCGAAGCTGCCGCCTATGCTGCCTCGCTCGGCATTACTGTTAACGCCGGGCATGGTTTGCATTACCACAATGTGCAGCCGATAGCGGCTATTCCACAGATGTACGAGCTGAACATTGGACATGCTATTGTTGCCCGGGCTATTTTCAGTGGCTTGGCGGGTGCGGTATCAGAGATGAAACGGTTAATGGTAGAGGCCAGAAGGTAATGGCCATTATTGGCTTAGGCACTGATATTGTTGAAATTAGCCGGATAGAGCAAAGCTTGTTGCGCTCGCCAGGCCTGGTAAAACGGGTATTAACGGTAACTGAACAACAGCACTTTGCAAATCATACCGAAGCCAGTCAAACAGTAGCCAGCCGGTATTTTGCCAAACGGTTTGCAGCCAAAGAAGCCGCTGCCAAAGCGCTTGGCACCGGAATTGGCCGCGGGGTGTCGTTTCAGCACATTGAAATCAGCAATGATCAGCATGGCCGGCCCGAGCTTACCTTTAGCGGCTTCGCTGCCGAGCTGGCAGCACGTTTGGGGGTGAGTCACTGCTGGCTGTCATTAAGTGACGAGCAAGCCTATGCGATGGCAACCGTTATTCTGGAAGGTCAAGCTTAGCCAGCCAGTCGCCGTCCAGCTGTGACAATGCGCTTAAAATATCATCCAGTTCAAACAGCTCTGGCTCCAACTGCTCTATGGTAGTGCCGCTTTTAAGCTGGGTCTCCAGGGTTTCTGCCAGGTTTTTTAACGCTGGCACGCCGATATAGCAACATGCACCATGCAATTTGTGGATAAGCTGCAGCAATTGTTCACTGTCATTGGCGGCAATGGCAGCATCTAACCCTTGCTGCGTTTGCGGTAGGCTGGTCAACAACATTTGCAGCATCTCTTTTGCCAGCTCAGGTTTACCGCCAGCCCGTTGCAACCCTACCTGCCAGTCGATCAGTTTATTAGCGTCACTTTGCGGCTGCTTTGCTGCCGTCTCTGCTTCGGTTGATAACGCAGATTGAGCAACAAGCGGGCAAAATTCCTGTAGGGTGTAATGCAGCATTTTGTCATCAAGGGGTTTACTTAAAAATTCGTTAAAACCTAACGAAAGCAAACGAGCCCGTTCTCCGGCGACCGCATGGGCGGTGACGGCAATGATCGGGGTGTGTTCATTCAGTGAGCTTTGCCGGATCCGCTGACAGGCATTAATCCCATCCATTACCGGCATATTGATGTCCATAAAAATAATGTCATACACATGCTGGGTGGCTTTTTGCCAGGCATCTGCGCCATTGGTGGCCGATTCCAGATGCTCTACCAGTTCGGTTAGCAAGGTATTGATCAGTTTCAGGTTAGCTTCGTTGTCATCAACGGTCAGTACCTTTAACGCCGCCCTTGGCTGAGCGACGGGTACTGGCAGGTTATTGGCCTGGTCCAGATAAGGTTTCGCCAAAGCGAAGGCCAATTTACGCTGATGAGTGGGTTTGGGCAAACAGGCGTTGGCACCCGAAGCCAGCATGGCTTCGCGTAAATTCGGTGATAAGGTGTTAACCAGTAAATAGGTGAAGTGACAGCTTGGTTGAATTTGCTGCACCAGGCTAATAACCTGATTAACCTGATTAATGGCGATAGCCCGGCCAATCAGGCCGATATCGTAATGCTGACCATGATTCAGCGCCTGCTGCAACTGCCCCTTGGTAGCGCAGGTTGTCACCTGCAAGCCCCAGCTATGCAACAGGCCAAGGGTTGCTTCGCGTGAATATTGCTGTGGTTCAAAATACAGCAAGCTTTTGCCATCAAGCACCTCAATAGGCAAAGGCTCAGCTACTGATAAATGATGGCGCTGGCATTTTATGGTAAACCAGAAGGTTGACCCCTCAGCCGCTTTGCTTTCAAAACCAATATTGCCACCCATCGCTTGTACTAGGCGCTGGGAAATCATTAACCCCAGGCCAGAGCCGCTGTTGTGATCTTCAGGCTGACTGCTGGTGAACCCCTGAAACAGCTGGTTTTGTTTATCTTCGCTGATCCCCCGGCCTGTGTCCTGGATGGAGCAGTGCAAAATAAGCTGGTCTTCATTCAGTAAGGTGGCGCTTACCCGGATCACAATGCTGCCATGTTCGGTAAACTTTATGGCATTACCGGCTATATTCATCAGTACCTGAATGAGCCGGCCCGGATCGGCAATTAAATCGTCCGGGCAACCATTGTCGATCATTATCACCAGCTCTAGGTGTTTATCAAAAGCGTTAGCAGCCAATAGTTCCGTGGCATCGTTTAGCAAATCACGCAATGAAAACGGCTCTGGGTTAATCGACATTCGGCCTTCTTCCAGCTTGGAGAAGTCCAGTACATCGTTTACCAGATGCAGCAGGCTGTTGGCTGATTTCTGGATGGTGCTAAGATAGTCGTGCTGATTGGCGCTAAGCTGAGTTTTTAATAATTGTCGGGTGAAACCAATAACGCCATTGAGCGGAGTGCGCAATTCGTGGCTCATTTTGGCCAGGAATTCGGATTTCTGCCGGTTTTCCTCTACCGCTTTGCGCCTGGAAAAATCCAGCTGAATATTCTGCACTTCCAGCTGCTCCATACTCAGCTGCAGATCACTGGTGACTTGTTCAATATTATGCTGCATTTCCTGCTCGAGCGAGCTGAGTTGTTCACTCAGTAGGTTAATGCTGTGCTGGATCTGATCAAGCTCTTTAATACCGGACGTATTGGTTTGCTGTTGATACTGACCGGCTTGTACCTGTTGCAGTTGTAATTGCAAGCGGCTGAGCATCGGTTGTATTTTGTGCCGGACAAACTGGCTGAAAATAATACACAGCATAATAACGGCCGTTACGACCATGGCCACATGTAACTTATAGCGCTGTTGTTGCAGCAAAATATGCTCGTGCTGCAGATGTAGCAGAATATAAGGCCCTGAGGCAGGCTCGTTGCGGTTAAAATGTAACGGCTGATAAGTTAACAAGCTATGCTCAAACGTCACCAGCTGCCCGGCTAGCGCGCCAGGTTGCTGCTCAGGTTTAGGATAGGCTGCAGCGTGGTATTGTGGGTTACTGCTGGCAAGAACTTCGCCATCAGCCGCAAATAGCACAATATTACTCAGCACCGGCGAATTAAGGCGATGGCTGGTATTTAATAGCGCTTCAACGGCGGCAAGGTTACCGTCTGCCAGAAATTTTTCGCTGCTTATGGCTAGCGGCACTGCTATATTTCTGGCCTGTCCGGCCAGGTTACGGTGCAACTCTGCTGCTTTATTGTAAGCAAAGTAGCTGCCCAGACCAATACTGGCCAGGACAGCCGGTAAAAGGGCAAAAAGTAATATCCAGTAACGTAACGCAATTTTCGTCATTCGGGCCAGAGCTTGTTACAATAGATGCGGGCCCGCCCATAATGACATAACAATTTCTACTTGCCTACAATACAGAGCGCAGATGGTAACACTATATAAAGCAAAGGCTAAAGCCAGCCTGGTTGGCGCAACCCTGACCCTGGATATCGATAGCACAGATTATGAAGTTAATGGCCTGAGCCGTTACAAACAAAAAATTGCGTTTGTCAGCGGCGCATTGCCGGGCGAAAAGGTGCAGGCACGGGTACTGGAAGATAAGCCTGGCTTTATTAAAGCCCGTACCAGCAAAGTACTGAGCCCGGTAGTTGAGCGGCAAGAACCATTTTGCCCGCATTTTAATCAGTGCGGTGGCTGTCAGCTGCAGTATCTGGATAATAACCAGCAAGCCCGCTTAAAACAGCAGGGTGTAGACCAACTTATCCGCCATCAGACCGGGCTGGCGGTATTGCCCTGGCAACCGATGCTTAGTGGCCCGGATACAAATTACCGGCGTAAAGCCAGACTGGGTGTCTGGTACGATAAAAAAACACGCCAGCTTAGCGTCGGCTTTCGAGCCGAAGGCAGCAAAAATATCAGTGAGATCAGCGAATGCAGCATGTTAAGTCCGATGCTTACGCCCGCGCTTACGGTGCTACCGCCGGTGATCAAGGCGTTAGCTGATCCGGCGGCAATTACCCATCTTGAGGTATTTAGCGCTAACCAGCGACCTTATGTGGTGGTGCGCCATGTTAAGCCGCTAACAGCGGCGGCGCAGCAAGAATTTATCCAAAGCTGGCCAGAGGCTTATTTCCTGGGAGACGAGGGTAATGACAGCTTGCAGCCGTGGCAGGCGGATACGCCCGTACCAGGTTATACCCTGGCAGCACAGCAAATTGATTTACAATTTCAGCCTGGCGATTTTATCCAGATTAATGAAGCGGTAAACCAGCAAATGGTTACGCAGGCCTTGGCCTGGCTTGAGGTTAACCCAGATGACACCATTCTGGATTTATATGCCGGTATGGGGAACTTCAGTTTGCCACTGGCCCGCTATGCCAAAACGGTGCAGGGCATAGAAGGTGTCGCCAAAATGGTGCAACAAGCGGCAACCAATGCCAAACTTAATGGTCTTAACAATGCCAGTTTTGCTCAGGCCGATTTGCATTTACCCTGGCCAGATGCTCCCTGGCGCGGCCAGCATTACACTAAAATTGTGCTTGACCCGGCCCGGGCCGGAGCAAAGGGCGCAATTGAGCAAATTGCCGCGCTTAAAGCGGCACAGATATTGTACGTGTCGTGCAACGCTGCTACCTTTGCCCGCGATGCCAGCGTATTGCTTGCTAAAGGGTATCAACTGCAAAAACTGGCTGCCATTGATATGTTTCCGCATACCAGCCATCTGGAACTGATGGCGTTATTTAGTGCTTCGGTAAGTGCTTCCTCTAAAAGCGCTCCGGCAAAAAAATAAGGGGTTTTCATGGTCAGGGTTCGTCAATCTCATAGTAGTGGCTATCACGGCGGCGATACGCTGGAATGGCTGTGTTCACTGGGGTTGACTGAGAAAAAGATTAACGCCTTGCTCAATTGCGGGGCCTGGCTGAAACAGCAAGGTTTAGATGACGATATTGTCCAGGTACGAACCGGCTGGGAAAAGGTTGAAATTCTGGCCGACCTGAAAATGGACCATGACTCCTTGCTGGCTGCCTTGTTGTTTCCGGCTTTTGATGCGCATTTGCTAAATGAACAGAAGCTGGCGGCAGAGTTTACCCCGACCATTCTTGGCCTGCTGCATTCGGTGCAGCAAATGGATGCCATTCGCACCATTCCTACCGGCGCCAATCAGAGTGTTAATCCGCAGCAGGCCGATAATTTACGAAAAATGCTGCTGGCCATGGTGGAAGATGTACGGGCGGTGGTGTTAAAGCTGGCGGCGCAGATTTGTTATTTACGCGAAGTAAAAGATGCCGATGAAGAAACCCGGGTACTGGCGGCAAAGGAAACCAACGCCATTTTTGCGCCGCTGGCCAACCGGTTGGGTATTGGCCAGTTAAAATGGGAGTTGGAAGATTTAGCCTTTCGTTATCTGCATCCGGGTGTATATAAGCAGGTGGCCTGTTTACTGGAAGAAAAACGGCTGGACCGTGAACATTATATGCAGGATTTTGTTAGCTCGGTACGCCAGAAAATGCAGGATGCCAAGCTGGATGTTGAGGTGTACGGCCGGCCCAAGCATATTTTTAGTATCTGGAAAAAGATGCAGAAAAAACAGCTGAGTTTTGAGCAGCTGTTTGATATCCGCGCAGTACGGATTGTGACTGAGCGGGTACAGGATTGTTATGGCGCGCTGGGTATTGTTCATACCGGCTGGCGCCATTTACCCAAAGAGTTTGACGACTATATCGCCACCCCGAAACAAAATGGCTATCAGTCTATTCACACTGTGGTGCTGGGGCCACAGGGCCGCGCGGTGGAAATACAAATTCGCACGCGGCAAATGCACGAGGATGCCGAGCTTGGGGTGGCAGCACACTGGCGCTATAAAGAGGGATCCGCAGGTAGCAATAAGGTGGTAGCCAATGATGAAAAAATTGGCTGGCTGCGTAAATTACTGCAATGGCAAGAAGACGTGGTCGATGGCACGGACTTAGCCGGCACCGATTTAGCCGAAGAGCTGCGCACTCAGGTGATTGAAGATCGGGTGTATGTGTTTACGCCTAAGGGCGATATTGTCGATTTACCTATTGGCTCTACCCCGCTGGATTTTGCTTACTATGTGCACTCTAACGTGGGCCATCGCTGCATTGGTGCCAAAATTTCCGGCCGCATTGTGCCGTTTACCTATCAGCTGAAAACCGGTGATCAGGTTGAGATTTTAACCGGGCGCGAACCTAACCCCAGCCGCGACTGGTTAAACCCAAACTTAGGCTATTTAAAATCCAGCCGGGCCCGCTCTAAAGTTCAGTACTGGTTCCGGCTGCAGGACCGCGATAAAAACCTGGCGGCCGGTAAAGAGTTGCTGGACACGGAGCTGACCCGTTTAAATCTGGTGATGGAGTATCCGGCCAAGGTGCTAAGCCGCTTTAACGTAAATTCAATGGACGAGTTGTTAGTTGGTATTGGTGGCGGCGAAATTAAAGTAACCCAGGTGGTGCACTTTATTCAAAGCCAGAGCGGCAAGCTGGAATTGCCGGAAATTGACCCGCGGCTTAAAACCAAACCGCTGCCGGCAGCCAAAAGCAAAAGCGATGTGGTGGTGCAGGGCGTGGGTAACCTGCTAACCCATATGGCCGGCTGTTGTCAGCCGCTGCCGGGGGATGCCATTATTGGCTTTATTACCCAGGGCCGGGGTATTGCCATTCACCGTGACGATTGCGACCAGTTTAAAACCCTGCAGGACAGCATGCCGCAGCGGGTGGTGGATGCCACCTGGGGCGATAAATATGCATCAGGCTATGAAGTCGATATTCGGATTGTGGCGCACGACCGCAACGGCCTGCTGCGTGATATCACCAGTATTTTGGCCAATGAAAAAGCTAACGTTACTAAAATGAGCAGCAGTTCAGACATTAAAGCGCAAACGGCAGTCATTAATATGACGCTCGAGTTGTATAACCTCGACTCATTGAACAAGTTACTAAGCAAAGTGAGCCAGATAGACGAGGTGGTGGAAGCGAAGCGCTTACACCATTAACCCATGTTAAATATCAGAAGTTTAAACACCAGAAGAGAGTAGTGTGACCGATAATATCCAACGCCTGCTAAATATCATGAGCGCCTTACGTGACCCCAAAACCGGATGCCCGTGGGATTTAAAGCAAAGCTACAGCACTATCGTGCCCTATACGCTGGAAGAGGCCTATGAAGTGGCCGATGCTATCGCCCGCGACAGTTTTGATGAGCTGAAAGACGAGCTGGGCGATTTATTGTTTCAGGTGGTGTTTTATGCCCAGCTGGCCAAGGAAGACGGCCGTTTTCAGTTTGATGACTGTGTCGCCGCCATCTGCGATAAGTTAGAGCGGCGCCATCCGCATGTGTTTGGTAAGAGTAGTGATGCCAAAACGACTGATAATGCAGAAGTCGTGCTGCAACAGTGGGAAGCGTTAAAAAGCACCGAGCGCAAAGCCAGTGGCCAGCACAGTGTGCTGGATAATATCCCACAGGCAATGCCGGCGCTTAGCCGCGCCAACAAATTACAAAAACGCTGTGCCACTGTCGGCTTCGACTGGCCGACAGTTGACGGTTGCTGGGATAAAGTAAAAGAAGAAATACTGGAAGTGGAGCAAACAGACGCTGGCAGTGTTGAACTGGCTGAAGAGCTGGGCGATTTAATGTTCGCTCTGGTTAATGTGGTACGCAAACACAAACTTGACCCCGAAGCCGTGCTGCGGGCCGCCAATAACAAGTTTGAACAGCGCTTTCGCGGGGTAGAGCACTTGCTGGCCGCTGAGGGTAAAAGCCCGCAGCAAAGTAACCTTGCTGAAATGGAAGCGCTGTGGCAGCAGGTGAAGCAGTTGCAGTGTAATATGTAACCTGATATAAACATTACTAACAAATGCAAAACCCGCCTCGTGGCGGGTTTTACTGTATCAGGAACATGAAAAACAGGGTTGAGGATTAACGATGATCAAAATAATGACGTGTTTGTGTGCGGCCGTGCTGCTATCAGCGTGTGCCACTACACCAATTAAATCAACCCGTATTGACGACAATGCTGGCCTGGCAAGCGGCCACGGCGTGGTTGCCCTGCAAGTGGTTAACAATGCTGAACGCCTGTCGAAATTTCATCGCAACTGGACTGAAGTTATCGCAGTGCGGTTAGATAATCATGATGAACTGAAGCAACTGGCATTCGAAACGGCCAAAACAAAAGCTCTGGCAGAAAACAAAAAATTTGATCCGGCAAAAGTGGCGTGGGAACCCGAGATTTATACCCTGAGTCCTTCTGCAGAGGGCGTGGTTAGTAGCCAGTTATTTGTTGGAAGTATGCCGGCTGGCGAATACATGATCACGTCTTTATATGCTTATTATTCAGATGGCAATATGTCGTCCTGGGTACAAATGCCGGTGCGGGCAGCGGGCGGAGTATTTAATGTCGCAGCAAGCCAGTTAACCAGTTTGGGCACCCTGGTGTTTCAGCCGTTGCTGGACGTAAAAGCTGAAAGCTTCTGGAGTAATCGTAGCTCCTCTAAAGCTTATGTTACCCGTATCGGAGAGAGCAATTTATCAGAGTATGTTGTGGCCAAATATCCGTCACTTACTGCAGCGCTGGATACCACAGTGCTGCAAGGTTGGCAGGATGATGCTTACCAGTCATATCGACAGCAACTTGCAGAGCAATCACAACAAAACGCATGGGGTAATACCAGCGTAGCATTGCAACATCACGGCAAAGCGGCACTAATGGCCCGCTTTGGTTTATTGCACTGGCAAGATAATAGCGGCCAGTGGCGTAAGGTAAAGTTGCCAACTAACGCGCAGCTTTCAGCAGTACTGGAGACTGAAGAGAAGTTTGTGGTTGGTGCTGAACGTGGTCAATTGTTTATTGCTGACACGCCAGCAGGAGAGTGGCAACAAGTACAGCCGGTTGCGTCGTCAGAAGCAATTGTCTGGCTGCAGCAAGGCGATGATCGCTTCTACGCTATGACGCAGTCGTCAACTGCTTTTACCCTTTATCAGTTCGCTGAGTTAAATGCTTCCTGGCAGCAGATAGGTGAGTTTAAGCGCAAACAGTTTGCCTTTTTAGTGCAGTACGGAGGCGTGTTTGCTTTTATTAATCCGCAAGGCCAGCTGGCAGTTTTAAATGACAGTCAGCTACATCAGTTTGATCCTGTTGCACAGGCCTGGTCGGCGCAAAAGTCACAAGCCATGGTTAAGCTGACGCAGTTGAAAGACGGCAGTTTGCTTGGTTTGGCGGTAAGTCAGTGGGATGGTGTGGGTGATCAGATGTTCAGCGCCGATGGCGCACAGAGCTGGCAGTCATTGCATCGCAGTTTGGGATTATTTGGTGACAGAGCGGCGGAAATCAGTTTACCCGCCAAACTGGACGATGGCACTCTGGTGACGATAAGCCGGGTAAGGCAGGAACAGAAAAATAGTAAAATGCACCTGGTTACCAGCCAGAGCCAGGCGTTAAACAATAAAAGCAGCTGGCAAACCCAGGGCCAGGTTCGCGAAGACTGCACTGTTATGTTGCCGGAGCTGAGTAATGGCCAAACACTATACCTGATGTGCAATGAAGGCGACGTGATCAGCACCGACGATTTGGGTAACAGCTGGCAAACCGTAATTGATATCGATGTACCCGCGATGCAGCAAAGTTTTGAGCAACTGCTTGAGGCGCTACAACAGCAAAATGCCCAGGAGACAGCCTCAGAGTAAGGTTGATAACGGGCTTTTTACGCCACTGGCGCCTTGTTTCAGAACGTGGGTGTATATCTGAGTCGTTCGCACATCAGTGTGGCCAAGCTGTTCTTGTACCGTGCGAATATCGGCGCCAGACTCTAATAGGTGAGTAGCGAACGAGTGACGCAGGGTATGGCAGGTCACATTTTTAGTTATGCTGGCCCTTCTGGCGGCTATTTTAACTTCCCGTCGCAGGCAGGTTTCATCCAGATGATGTCTGCGCAGCAGTTTACTGTCAGGGTCAGTACTAAGCTTGCCTGACGGAAATAAATACTGCCAACCCATTTGCTTAGGTGCGCCCGGGTTTTTGCGAGCCAGGGCATAAGGTAACCAGACACCGCAATACTCAGGGTTTTCCAGATCTGCCTGAAAATACTGCAGAACATGCTGGCTTTGCTGCTTCAGAGCCGGGACTAACTCTGGAGCCAACGTAACCCGCCGATTTTTATTACCTTTTCCCTGCCATACCATCACTGATAAATAATCATAATCAATGTCATGCACCCGCAACCGAACCGCTTCCATCAGGCGCAGGCCGCTGCCGTACATTAATTGGGTAAGCAGTTTATATTTAGGGTCGACT
>NZ_JBFJPY010000062.1:0-20074 GCF_041616895.1 Arsukibacterium sp. | reverse complement strand
GGTCAACATTCTGGCATTTGAGCCATCGGCGTTCACTGCAAATATTTCACCTGTGCCTACTGGCTGCTCCAGCGCACCAATATCCCGCACCAGGGTGATTAACAAGCGCTCACTAGTAGCCCAGTCGATAGAACCAATAGAGTCACGACCGTTAAAATGCCGCACACTGATAATTTTATTCGATTTGATATCAATCACATTCAGATAAATATTGCCTTCATCGCTGCGGCTGGTCGCCGCCAGATATTTACCAGTAGGCGAAATTTCAATTTCCAAAAACTGAGATTGTCTTGCGTAGTCTTCAAGGGTCAGTTCTGCGGCCTGAACACCGTTAAAGGCGAAAAGCAGCCAACTTAACAGTATTACTCTCATTTGATATTACCTCTTATAGCAGACGCAACGTTGCTGTCCCTGCCAGTCAGTTGTTATTGTTATACAGGTGTGTTGCCTGCTAGCTGACAAAGGGGTTTTGCAACAATAAAAAGTGCAAAAGCAGCCAGCTACCGAACCAAATCAAGCCCCAGCCCAATACCCGGGCTGGCTCTGGCTTATTTAACAGCTTTAACATTACCGGCTTCCTTGCTGATTAACAACGCTAATCACTGATTATCTTACTTGCTGTACCTGATAGCCGGCTTGCTGCAGCAACGCCAGCACACTGTCATCGCCTGCTAAATGACCGCCACCGACCAGCACCAGCTCCTTGCTATCGTTACCAAACATTTTCTCAATTTGCGGCAACCAGGCATTATTTCTTTGCACAAATAACGCCTGATATAGCACCGGGTCCAGTTCGCGGGCAGGCTCGACTGCCAACTTGTCCAGTGCGTCCATATCGCCGGCCCGCCAGGCGGCGATCATCGCAGCAAAGTAACTTTTGAAATCACTAACCTGCTCCAGGTTCATTTTCATAAAGGCATCTTCATAGCCTTCACCCATTTTCGCCAGCAGGTTTAACTGGCTTTCGACGGTTTCCAGGTAAGCGAGGGTTTTACCATCAGCCTGGGCTTTTTTATCAAAGTAACTGTCGACCCCTTCGCCGGCCATTTGGGCTTTCATCATCTCAAGCGCCAGCATCTGTAATGCGACAAATCCTGGTTTATAGCCATCCAACTGCTGCAACTGCACACCATATGGTGCAAAATAATTGCTAACCTGCTGGTACACCTCTGGCGACAAGACTTTAGCCAAGCTGCGACCATCACTATATGCCATTGCCTGCAATAACGCAGTTTGTGCTGCAACATCTGCTGGATCCGGCATTTTTACTTCCAACACCAGGGTATCTGTCGCCTGATAGGCCACGCCGAATTCAGCGGGCAACGGAAACGCCGACTCTGGTAGCAGATGCACTGTACCGCCGATGTAAAGGTAATCATTACCTTTACTGACTTTCCACATTGATGTTTGCGCCAGCACCGAAGCTGAACTAAACGCCGTTGCCAGTAATGCCGCGCCAAAACTTACTCTAAAGAATTTTTTTAATTTCATTGTTGTTATCCTGTTTTATTTCAATGTTTTTGGGCAACCAATATTGAGAGATGCAGCCCGGATTTCATGTTGTTTAAGGTAGTAACGCTTTTACCGAATCAGCGATGTTGCTGACCGCACTGTTTACCTGCTGTTTAATGCTGTTGGTTAGTTGTTGCTGTAAATCCTGTACCAGGTTTGCTTTAACTTCAGTTATTTCTTTTGCAACCTCGTTTTGCAGCTGAACCACAGTTACCTGCTCTTCTGTTTCTTCTGCCTTTACCGCTGCGCTGGCCAACAGCGCACTGACGATGATTACGCGGGTAAATATAGTTGTTAAGTTTTTCATTTTGCCGTTCCTTTTTTATCAGTAAGTGTCATGTTTGTCGGTTTACAACGGCGGACTCACTGCCTGTCCGTGTTGTTGTTGAGCTCACTGTAGGGCAGCAATCCCGAAAAGTCGCTTATCAGAAGCTAAGCAATATATTGCTAAGGAGATAATATTTAAGCTATTGTTTTTTAAATTAATTAATAAACCTTATTAAAACCTTATGACGAAAAACTGCTAAAAATGATGGGAATTAATTTTGCTTGAATCACTATTAGTATCTGTTAAAGTTACAGTCCATTTAAAAAAGGATTATTAATTAACAAATGGATAAAATGCAGCTGGGCCCCTGGATGTTTACACCAAGCGAATACAGTATTAGCGATGGTTCAATACACAAAGAACTGGAACCGCTGTTAAACAGGCTATTACAGTATTTTGCGGCGCATCCGGGTAAGATTTTATCGCGCCAACAGCTAATCGATAGCATTTGGCAACAAAGCTATGTTGACGACAATGCCATAAACCGGGCGATTTCCGAGCTACGTAAAGCATTGCTACACCCGGCACTGACCCAGGCCCCAATCAAAACGCATCATCGCAAGGGTTACAGCTTACAGTTGCAGCCTCTTGACAGCTCTCCCGCAAATAACGCTATAGCAAAAAGCAAAGCAGCAGATCCACAACTACCGTTTCAGCCCAGGCAAAAACGTCGTTTTGTGCAGCTAGGTGCGCTGGCCCTGTTGTTACTTGGCATCGGCGGCATGGTGTTTTACTTTTTTCCTGCCGAACCAGAGCCTGTAACGCAAAGCCGGCAAAGCGATGGCAAACCTCAGATAATCGAAGTTGATATTGTCAATCAACAAAAAGTCACCTGGTATAAAGGCATTGAATCCCGGCCATTGCTGTCACCAGATAAGCAACTTCTTGCTTACAGCCACTCTCAACCTGATGGCGCAATCAGAGTATTAATCCGAAAATTAGGGGTCAGTTCAGGCAATACCTTGCAGGAGGTAGTGATAGAGAGTAACGATGCTTTATACAGCGTGCAAACCTGGCAACCACAAAGCCGTAACCTGCTTATTCAGGCTGTCAGCAAAGATGGCAAGCAATGTGAATACCTGAACTATGACTTTAATCAGTATCCAAAGTATCAGGTAAAGAAACTTACCAGATGTTCCGGGTTGGTTCTGGGAGTAGCCCAAGTCAGCCTGGATAGCCAATGGCTGTATTACAGCAAAAGCAGCGGCGGCATGTACTCCAGCAATGCCTTAATAGCCGAAAACCTGATCAATGGCACAACACAAACACTGCATGCTGCACCATCTGCCGGGCTAGGGGTAACCATGCTGGCCTTGTCTGGCGATGGAAGTAAGCTGGCATACATTCTTATGTCGGAATCAAATAAGCCTGATATTTATTTGTATGACCCAGCTACCCGTGAACATAGACTGATCGGCAGCCTGCCATTTGCCATACTGTTATTAGGCCTGGAATGGAGCATTGATCAGGCCAGCTTAATATTGCCCGGTGCCGACGGCATTTTGCAGTATATGCTGGCAGATAAAAGCCTCACCTTGTTAAAGCTACCAGATGGTGTCACGGTCGGTGAATTGTCACTGCTCGACAACAACCAGGCCTATATTTCGGCGCTGACTGCCGCCAGTACTACTCAGGGCAGTTTTCAACTGGTTAAAATCAGCCAGCCCTTTAATGAAGCAGAGCGGCAAATACATTTTGTAAATAATGCAGCAGGCAGTTCAATGGCGTTGGCAGTATCACCGACCGATGTCAGTAAGTACGCTTTTGCTGCAAACTGGACCGGGGGCTGGCAACTGTGGTTTAACAATGATGGCAAAAACATCCAGCTCACTGAAATGGCGCAGGACGACCCAATGCCCATCAACAGCATCAGCTGGTCTGGCGATGGCCGCTACATTGCTTTTACTAAGCAAGGAAACTTATACCTGTACGATATTCAACGCCAGCAACTGATCAACAAATTGGAAAATAACGATATCGGCCAGCCGGTTTGGCTGCCTGACAACAGCGGCCTGGTGCTAACCCGGGTTCAGGGTAATAGTCAGAACCTATGGCAGTTAGATTTAGTTAGCAATGATTTAACCCAACTTACTTCTACTGCCGGCAATTTTGCCCAATACGACAGTAATGGCCAGTTGCACTACCATCGGGATGGCAAGCTGTATCAGTATGTCGATGGCGCAAAACAGGATATTGAACTTAAAGCTAATTCTGACGCTAACTATATGGCTATGTGGACACTGCAGGCTGATCAGCAATATCGTTATAGTATGTTGGGTCATATTGAGCAGTTTAATATTATTAGCGGTGAAACCCGCCAAAGCCAATTGCCTTACCAGCTTGTTGGAATACACCCTGACCCGCATAACCCCGATAACCTATATGCCACGGTGTTTGTTACACCAGAGCTGGCACTTGAGTTTATTGAGTGGCAACCGGCAGAAGGTAAATAGCCAGATACAACTTCAATAAAAAAGCCACCCTAAGGTGGCTTTTCTGACAAGCTTAAACTTACTTTTTGCGCAGTTTCTGAATTACCCGCAGCTGGGCAATGGCTTCAGCCAGTTGCACTGCCGCTTCGGCGTAATTGAAATCTGCACCGGCGTGTTGCATAGCTTCGGTTGCCCGTTTCTGGGCATCTAACGCAGCCTGCTCATCCAAGTCTTCGCCACGTACCGCAATATCGGCCAGCACAGTAATGCTGTCGGGTTGTACCTCAAGTACGCCACCGGCTACATAAATTACGTGCTCTTCACCGAACTGCTTCACGATACGGACCATGCCAGGTTTCAGAGGAGTCAGTAACGGGGCGTGAAAAGGTAAAATACCTAACTCGCCCTCACTGCCTGTGACCTGCACGGACTCGACAAGGCCAGAGAAAATTTTCTCTTCAGCACTTACTACATCCAGTTGCACTGTCATCGCCATTTCGCTCTCCTAAAGCCTGGTTGCTTAAAGCTTCTTCGCTTTTTCGATAGCTTCGTCGATAGAGCCTACCATGTAAAAAGCCTGCTCTGGCATGTGATCGTATTCACCATCCAGAATGCCTTTAAAACCACGGATAGTTTCTTTCAGTGGCACATACTTACCTGGCGAGCCAGTAAATACTTCAGCCACGAAGAACGGCTGAGACAGGAAACGCTGAATTTTCCGCGCACGGTAAACCAGGGTCCGGTCTTCATCAGACAATTCGTCCATACCTAAGATGGCGATAATGTCTTTCAGTTCTTTGTAACGCTGCAGTACGGTTTGTACACCACGGGCTACGTCATAATGCTCTTTACCGATAACCAGCGGATCTAACTGACGAGAGGTAGAATCCAGTGGATCGATCGCCGGGTAAATACCCAGTGACGCGATGTTCCGGCTCAGTACTACCGTTGCATCTAAGTGCGAGAAGGTAGTAGCTGGTGACGGATCGGTTAAGTCATCCGCAGGTACGTATACCGCCTGAATTGACGTGATAGAACCGGTTTTGGTAGAGGTAATACGCTCTTGCAACGCACCCATCTCTTCTGCCAGCGTTGGCTGGTAACCTACTGCTGATGGCATCCGGCCTAACAAGGCTGATACTTCAGTACCGGCCAGGGTATAACGGTAGATGTTATCCACGAAAAACAGGACGTCACGGCCTTCTTCCCGGAACTTCTCTGCCATGGTCAAGCCGGTTAACGCTACGCGTAAACGGTTACCTGGTGGCTCGTTCATCTGACCATATACTAACGATACTTTATCCAGTACGTTAGAGTCTTTCATTTCATGATAGAAATCGTTACCTTCACGGGTCCGCTCACCGACACCGGCGAATACAGAGTAACCGCTATGCTCGATCGCGATGTTCCGGATCAATTCCATCATGTTTACGGTTTTACCTACACCGGCACCACCGAACAAACCAACTTTACCACCTTTGGCAAACGGGCATACCAAGTCGATAACTTTAATACCGGTTTCCAATAGGGCGTTAGATGCTGCCTGCTCTTCGTATGAAGGCGCAGCGCGGTGGATTGACCAACGCTCTTCTTCACCGATAGGGCCCGCTTCGTCAATCGGGTTACCTAATACGTCCATAATACGACCTAAAGTCGCTTTACCGACAGGAACCTGAATGGCTTTGCCTGAATTTCCAACCAGAGCACCACGACGTAAACCGTCAGTGGTACCCATCGCGATAGTACGAACTGTACCGCCACCCAGCTGTTGCTGCACTTCCAGCACTAACCCAGCCAGATCACCGTCAGTCACGTTTAACGCGTCATAGATGCTAGGTACCGCTTCTTGTGGAAAATCGATATCCACAACGGCGCCAATGATTTGGACGACCTTACCTTGACTCATGATGTTTCCTCAAATTTCTCAAAACTGTTCACCTTAGCCTACAGCTGCCGCACCTGCGACAATTTCGCTGAGCTCTTGGGTAATAGCGGCCTGACGTGCTTTGTTATACACCAGCTTCAGGTCATCCATTAAATTACCGGCGTTGTCGGTAGCGGCTTTCATAGCCACCATACGCGCTGCGTGTTCGCTGGCGACGTTTTCAACAACACCCTGGTAAACCTGTGACTCGATGTAGCGGTCCAGCAACATATCTAAAATTGGTTGCGGGTCCGGCTCGTACAGGTAATCCCAGTTATGCTCTTTTGGCGAAACTTCTGCTTGGGGCAAAGGTAAGAGTTGATCGATCACTGGCTCTTGCTTCATGGTATTCACAAAGGTGTTGTATACCAGGAATAAGCGGTCGATACGGCCTTCCAGGTAAGCTTGCAGCATTACCTTAACCGTACCAATCACATCAGCCAAACGTGGTACGTCACCTGAACCCGATTGTTGTGCTACAACTTTACCGCCGAAACGCTTAAAAAACGCCGTCGCTTTGTTGCCGATAACAGCAAACTCTGCTTCCACGTTCTGGCTTTTCCAGCTTTTCATTTCCAGCACAACTTTCTTAAACTCGTTGGTATTCAGGCCACCGCAAAGACCGCGATCGGTTGAAATAATGATATAGCCAACCCGTTTCACGTCACGCTCCGATAAATACGGATGACGATACTCGATGTTGCCTTGAGCAATATTACCGATAACTTTGCGCATACCTTCAGCGTATGGGCGGGTTGCAGCTACGCGCTCTTGCGCTTTGCGCATTTTGCTGACCGCAACTTTTTCCATAGCACTGGTGATCTTGCGAGTATTATTAATACTCCCGATCTTACTTTTTATCTCTTTACCACCGGCCATGACTGTATCTCCGTTTCATTCAACGAACGGGGTGGCCGAAACCACCCGCGTAATTTACCAAGTCTGAGTTGTTTTAAACTTCTCAATGGCCGCTTTTAGCGACGACTCGATTTGATCGTTGTAGTTACCGGTTTTCGCGATATCAGCCATTAGCTCGGCATGTTCGGCTTTCATATAGCTGATTAAAGCAGCTTCAAAATCCAGGATTTTGGCTACTTCAATATCTTTCAGAAAACCTTTTTCGATAGCGAAAATTGACACACCCATTTCGCCAACGCTCATTGGGCTGTACTGCAGCTGTTTCATCAGCTCAGTAACCTTCTGACCGTGCTCTAACTGGGCGCGGGTTGCTTCATCTAAGTCAGACGCGAACTGCGCAAACGCGGCAAGTTCAGAGTACTGGGCTAATGCCAGACGAATACCACCACCTAATTTCTTGATGATTTTAGTTTGGGCTGCACCACCAACCCGCGATACTGAAATACCGGCGTTAACCGCTGGGCGGATACCGGCGTTAAATAAATCAGATTCTAAGAAGATCTGACCATCAGTAATCGAGATTACGTTAGTTGGTACGAACGCAGATACGTCACCGGCCTGGGTTTCAATAATAGGAAGCGCGGTTAATGAACCGGTTTTACCTTTTACTTCACCATTGGTTAAACGCTCAACGTAGTCGGCGTTAACGCGAGATGCGCGCTCCAGCAGACGTGAGTGAAGATAAAATACGTCACCCGGGTAAGCTTCACGACCTGGCGGACGGCGTAACAGCAACGAGATTTGACGGTAAGCAACAGCTTGCTTAGACAAGTCATCGTATACAATCAGCGCATCTTCACCGCGGTCACGGAAGTATTCACCCATAGTACAGCCAGAATACGGAGCCAGGAACTGCAGCGCAGCAGCTTCTGACGCAGAGGCAACAACCACGATGGTATTGGCCAGGGCGCCGTGTTCTTCCAGCTTACGTACCACGTTGGCAATGGTAGAAGCTTTCTGACCAATGGCAACATAAACACATTTAATACCGGTGTTTTTCTGGTTGATAATGGCATCAATGGCTAATGCGGTTTTACCGGTTTGACGGTCACCGATTAATAATTCACGCTGACCACGACCGATAGGGATCATGGCATCAACCGATTTATAACCGGTTTGCATTGGCTGGTCGACTGACTGACGGTCAATTACGCCTGGCGCAATTTTCTCTACTGGTGCGAAGCCTGCAGCATCAATCGGGCCTTTACCATCAATAGGTGCACCTAAGGTATTTACCACGCGGCCTAACAGCTGCGGGCCTACCGGTACTTCTAAAATACGGCCGGTACTTTTAACTTTAGTGCCTTCGGTTAAGTCCGCATACGGACCCATTACTACAGCACCTACCGAGTTGCGCTCTAAGTTCAACGCGATAGCATAACGATTGCCAGGAAGCTCGATCATCTCACCTTGCATACAATCAGCAAGGCCATTAATCCGGATAATACCGTCAGTTACCTGAACAATAGTACCTTCGTTACGAGCTTCACTGACCACTTCAAACTGAGCAATACGACTTTTGATCAGTTCTGAAATTTCAGTGGAATTCAGTTGCATACTCTATTCCCCAATTACGACTGCAGCGCAGTTGCTAAACGATCCAGCTTACCGCGGATCGAGCCATCAATTACCATGTCACCTGCTTTGATCAGCATGCCGCCGACCATGTCAGGATTGACGCTACAGTTCAATTTAACTTTGCGTGCCAAACGTTGCGATAATGCAGCTATCAGCTTTTCTTGTTGAGCGTTATCCAGGGCAGTAGCAGAAACTACGTCTACGGTAATTTCTTTTTCATACGCCGCTTTATGTTCAACAAAAGCAACCAATACTTCAGGCAACGCCAACAAGCGGTGATTTTCTGCCAGCACTTTTATAAAGTTCTGACCCTGCTCATTGAGTTGCTCACCACATACCTGAAGAAACAGGTCGGCTTGCTTTTCAGCAACACCAGAAGTACGCAATAGTGCTGCAACCTGGTCGTTTTCTGCGACTTGCGCCGCAAAAGCCAGCATTTGCAGCCAGGCATCTAACGCGTTTTGCTCTACAGCAAAATCGAAAGCAGCCTTAGCGTACGGACGAGCGATATTCGTCAAATCAGACATAGCTCATCCCCATTACAGTTCTTGTACCAGTTTTTCCAGAATGTCGCTGTGAGCAGCTTCGTCGATAGAACGTTGCAGAATACGTTCTGCACCGGCTACCGCCAAGGCAGCTACCTGCTTGCGTAAATCTTCACGTAACCGGTTTCGTTCCGCTTCAACTTCGGCTTTAGTCTGCGCCAGGATATTATCCCGCTCAGCATTCGCTTTATGAGCCGCTTCTTCAATCATTTTTGCTTCGCGTTTTCTCGCTTGCTCAATAATCTCAGCCGCTTGTGCTTTAGCATCTTTTAACTGATCTTTCGCTTTGTCCTGGGCTAGTGCCAGGTCTTTTTCAGCCCGATCAGAAGCCGCTAGACCGTCAGCAATTTTTTGCTGGCGCGCTTCGATGGCATTCATCAGTGGCGGCCATACAAACTTCATACAAAAAAGTACGAAGACGGTAAAAGCGATTAATTCACCCAGCAGAGTGGCGTTTAAGTTCACGTCTGCTCCTCCTTTTAGTCAGTTGTTCGATTAACAAAAACCTTCAATTACAGTGCGAACAACATGTACATGGCGATACCAACACCGATCATAGCTACGGCATCGATAAGACCAGCAAGGATGAACATTTTAACTTGCAGTGAAGGAGCCAGTTCTGGCTGACGGGCACAGGCTTCTAAGAACTTGCCACCCATGTTACCGAAACCCAGTGCTGTACCGATAGCACCAAAACCGATTAGTAACGCTACAGCGATTAATTTAATAGCTACTGCAATTTCCATTTTTATCTCCGATATTTCTATAGTTAAAGTTAAAGTTAAAGTAAAAAATTAATGATTGTCTGAGCTGGCCATACTTAAATACACAATAGTCAGCATCATAAACACGAACGCCTGTAACACGATGACCAGAATATGGAATACTGCCCAGACGAAGTGCAACGGCAGTTGCGCCAGGCCGATAGCACCAATCAGAATAAAGATCATTTCACCGGCATACAGGTTACCAAACAAACGCAGCGCCAGTGAGAATGGCTTAGCTACTAATGCAATCAGCTCGAGTAATAAGTTGAACGGAATAAGCAAAATTTGCAGTGGAATGTTTTTGGTACTGAACGGATGTAAGGTCAGTTCTTTGATAAAACCAAGCACACCCTTGATGCGGATAGAGTAACCAATCATCAGTATAAATACGCCAATTGCCAGGGCAGCGGTCATATTAATATCGGTGGTCGGTACAATTTTCATATAGACATCATGCGAGTCCATACCAAACGCCGTTTCGCCAACAAAACCGGCGAAGGCAGGCAGGAAATCAACCGGCACTAAGTCCATCAGGTTCATTAAAAACACCCAGACAAAAATAGTTAATGCCAGTGGTGCGATTAATTTACTTTTACCGTGGTAGGTATCTTTGACGTTAGCGGCAACAAACTCAACCACCATTTCTACAAAGCATTGCAACTTGCCAGGTACGCCAACAGAGGCTTTTTTTGCCACACTGCGGAATATCCACAAGAACAAAATACCCAGGCCAATAGACCACGCTAAGGTATCGACATGCCATGTCCAGAACCCGGCCTCGCTACACGCTTTGTTAAAAACGACACTGCCATCGACAGTACACATTTTTGCGTTAGTAAGGTGGTGCTGAATATGGCCGGACAGTGTTAACTCTTCACCTGCAGCCATGTTTCATCCCAATAGTTAAAGTTTAAAGAAAAACGGTGCTGTCCATTGTGTCAGCAGGGTGATCAGGAAACCAGTAATAAACGCCTCTGGTACTAAATGCTCCTGCTGTAACACTACTGCGCACAATATAACAGTTAACAAAATTTTTAAGCTATGGCCGCGCATCAGCGCTGCCGCTACTCTTTGTGCC
This sequence comes from Arsukibacterium sp., assembly GCF_041616895.1. Classification (GTDB taxonomy): domain Bacteria; phylum Pseudomonadota; class Gammaproteobacteria; order Enterobacterales; family Alteromonadaceae; genus Alishewanella. Next base: position 8,992 of record NZ_JBFJPY010000062.1, on the reverse strand, counting down.
TGCTCTGCGCCACTGTATCGAAACGCAAAGAAAGCGAAAACAAAATTTGGTACAGCTGCCGCTAAGCCACCTTTAAAAGCGGATTTCGCTGCGGCACTGTCAGCCAGCAAAAAAAACGCCAGTGCAATAAAACCGGCGACTATTACCTGAGCCAGTACGGCGAAATACGCTGATTTCCTGACCTGAGCTGCAATATTTTCTGCCACTGTACCCCTCATTGTAATAGCCCATGCAGGGGTAGAAAAAACTTGCGAAAGTATACTTATTTGCCCCTGATTTGCAACAAAAAGCGGTTTTAGTCGCGCGTTGTCCATATCTTGGCGAAATAAAATGCTTAATCCTGCCCGGTCATTTGCATTTTGGCTAAAATGCCATCCAGTTCCGCCAGGCTGCTGTAGTTTATTACCAGGTTCCCTTTGCCTTTTTTGTTGTACATAATTTGCACCGGAGCCGCAAAACGTTCACTTAAACGTTGCTCTAATGCATCAACATCAGGGTCTTTAGCCTTATTTGCAACCGGTGCTTTCGGTTCCAGAATGCGCCGCACCAGACTTTCGGTTTCACGTACCGTCAATTGTTTATGAGCAACCAGCCGCGCTGTTTCAGACTGGCTGTCATCAGTTAATGCCAGTAACGCTCTGGCATGGCCCATTTCAATATCACCGTGCTCTAGCAATACCTTAACATCGTCGTTCAGGGCATTTAAACGTAGTAAATTGGTAACTGTCGCGCGGGATTTACCTACCGCATCGGCCACTTGCTGATGGGTAAGCTCAAATTCGGTTAGTAGTCTATCCAGCGCCACAGCTTCTTCCATCGCATTCAGATCTTCACGCTGAATGTTTTCAATTAATGCTATCGCCACCGCTGCTTCATCGGGTACATTTTTAATCAGGCAGGGTACTTCAGCCAGACGAGCCAATTGCGCAGCGCGCCAGCGTCTTTCACCAGCAATAATTTCGTAACTGTTATCGCTTACCAGGCGCACTACGATAGGCTGAATTACACCTTGGGCCCGAATTGAACTGGCTAAGTCCTCCAACGCATCTTGTGACATGTCTTTGCGTGGCTGGTATTTACCCGGGCGTAAAAATTCAACCGGTATTTTTTGCAGTTCAGCCGCTTGTTGGTTGGCCTGATGCTGCTCCGTCGTTTTATTTGACGTTAATAAGGCATCTAAGCCCCGGCCTAAACCGCGTTTTTTAACCGACATGCGCAAATATATCCTTTAACTTAGCGTGATTATACGGAGGTCACTTTACCACTGAGTTTCTTTTCAGATCGGCGCAAAATCTCGCCAGCCAGTGCCAGATAAGCTTTTGAACCTGTGGAGTTTTTGTCATAGTACATTACTGGTGTACCAAAACTGGGGGCTTCTGCTAACCGGACATTGCGTGGGATCACTGCCCGATAAACCTTATCACCAAAATGCTGTTTTAATTGCTCTGACACATCATTAGCTAACCGGTTGCGTGGGTCATACATGGTGCGCAGAATACCTTCAATTTTTAAGTCTGCATTGATCACCGCGGCCAGCTTATTGATGGTATCAACCAGTGCTGTCAGGCCTTCCAGTGCAAAATACTCACACTGCATGGGTACCAGTACGGTATCAGCGGCAGCCATGGCGTTAACGGTTAACATATTCAGCGAAGGCGGGCAGTCAATAAAGATAAAATCATAACTACTACGATAATCTTTTAAGGCACTGCGTAAGCGCAGTTCCCTGGCAAATACATCCATCAAGCGCACTTCTGCAGCTGTAACATCAGAGTTGGCAGCAACCAGGTGATAGCCACCAGTGGTTTCTTTTACCACTACTTCGACCAGCGGTTTTTGTTCGATCAGTAATTCATAGGCGGTGGCATGCACTTCATATTTATCAACGCCACTGCCCATGGTGGCATTACCTTGCGGATCTAAATCAATTAACAGCACTTTGCGTTTGGTTGCCGCCATTGAGGCTGCTAAATTAACAGCGGTGGTAGTTTTTCCTACTCCACCTTTCTGATTGGCAATGGCGATGATTTTACCCACAAGGCTCCCTCATTATGGTTAAGTGCTGGTAAGGATAACCAAATGCCGGCTGGCATCAAGTTCAGGTACCTGCAATGGTATAACTGCACTTACTTTAACAAAATCCGGCAAAGCTGCAATTTCTTCTTGCACCGCTGCGCCCTTCATTGCGTAAAAGCTCCCTGTCGGGGCTGGTAAATGGCGGCACCATTGCAGCATGTCAGCAGTAGATGCAAACGCCCGGCTTATTACGCCATCATAATGTTTTGTGGGTTGATGCTGTTCCACCCGGCTTTGCAGCGGGTGAATATTTGTCAGGCCAAGCTGCAACTTTACCTGGTTTAAAAAACGGACCCGTTTGCCCAGACTATCAAGCAGGGTAAAATGTTTTTTTGGGTAATAAATTGCCAGCAGCACGCCAGGTAAGCCCGGGCCAGTGCCAACATCAATAAAGTGCTCGCCCTGCAGATGGGGGGCAATTACCAGACTATCCATGACATGTTTCACCAGCATTTCTGCAGGATCACGTACTGAGGTCAAATTATATGCACTGTTCCACTTATGCAGCAACTGCACATAATCAATACACTGTTGCAGCTGACTGTCGCTGAGTTGTAAGCTGGTTTGTGCTACCAGCTGGCGCAGTTTCTCAAGCATAGCGATCCTTTCAGGCTCATTTATGCCTGGTTAAGCAGATTTTCGAAGTAAACCCTGTTTTTTCAGGTAAACCAACAGTAACGAAATTGCCGCCGGGGTAATACCGGATATTCGTGATGCCTGGCCTACAGTAGCCGGTTGGTGTTGATTTAATTTCATGATCACTTCGTTCGATAAGCCTTTTACCGAACTGTAATCAAATGCACCTGGTAACTTTGTGGCTTCATTGCGCTGTTGCTTGGCAATTTCATCCTGCTGACGGTTAATGTAACCTTCATACTTAATTTGAATTTCGACCTGCTCGGCGGCAATAGGATCAACCAGCGCAGGTCCTAAATCAGCAATGTTCATCAATTGCCGGTAAGTCATTTCTGGCCGGCGCACTAATTCTTCTAGGCTTGCTTCACGACTTAACGGCGTTTTCAGTAGTTCGTTTACTGCGTTTAACGCTGTGTGCTGCGGGTGGATCCAGCTTTGTTTTAAGCGTTGGCGCTCTATTTCTATCTGTTCAAGCTTTTCGTTAAATGCCTGCCAGCGCTGATCATCAACTAAGCCCAATTCCCGTCCTTTTGCCGTTAATCGGGCATCAGCATTATCTTCACGCAGCATTAAACGATATTCGGCTCTGCTGGTAAACATCCGGTAAGGCTCTTTCGTACCCTGGGTGGTTAAATCATCAACCAGTACGCCTAAATAGGCCTGATCCCGGCTTGGTGCCCAAGCTTCACGCTCGGTAGCGAATAAGCCGGCATTTAACCCTGCCAATAGTCCTTGTGCTCCGGCCTCTTCGTACCCGGTAGTGCCATTAATTTGACCGGCAAAAAACAGGCCTTTAATAAATTTGGTCTGTAACGAACTGGTGAGATCCCGCGGATCAAAAAAGTCATATTCGATGGCATAACCAGGCCGGGTAATATGGGCATTTTCCATGCCTTTGATTGAGCGAACTATTGATAACTGAACGTCAAAAGGCAGACTGGTAGAAATACCGTTTGGATATAACTCATGCGTCGTCAGACCTTCAGGTTCAATAAAGATCTGATGTTTATCTTTATCAGCAAAACGCATGACTTTGTCTTCAATAGACGGGCAATATCGTGGCCCAATCCCTTCAATAACTCCGGTATACATGGGCGATCGATCCAGATTATCGCGGATAACCTGATGAGTTTGCTCATTGGTATAGGTTATGTAACATGGAATTTGTGGCGGATGATCACTATGGCGCCCTAAAAAAGAAAATACCGGGGTTGGGTTATCGCCGGGCTGAGGCTGCATTACTGAAAAATCGACCGTTCTGGCGTCTATTCGTGGTGGAGTACCAGTTTTTAAGCGGTCAACCCGAAACGGTAATTCACGTAAACGTTTTGCTAAAGCAATTGAAGGTGGATCACCGGCTCTGCCACCAGAAAACTGTTCTAAACCAATATGAATTTGGCCGCCTAAGAAGGTTCCTACCGTTAGCACCACTGATTTAGCGCTAAATTTCAGACCCATTTGGGTAACGACGCCTTTCACCTGGTCGTTTTCGACTATCAAATCATCACATGCCTGTTGAAAAATTCGTAAATTAGGCTGGTTTTCAAGGGTTTGTCTAATTGCTGCCCGATATAACTGGCGATCAGCTTGCGCTCTGGTTGCTCGTACGGCTGGGCCTTTTGAACTGTTCAGGGTTCGAAATTGAATACCTCCCTTGTCAGCTGCAATTGCCATTGCTCCACCAAGGGCATCAATTTCTTTAACCAGGTGGCCTTTGCCAATACCACCAATAGCCGGGTTACATGACATCTGTCCCAGTGTTTCAACGTTATGGGTTAATAATAATGTTTGTAATCCCATCCGGGCAGCAGCCAAGGCAGCTTCGGTACCAGCATGGCCACCACCGACAACGATCACATCAAAGGATTCTTGATACAACATATCTGCCTCAACTCTGGCTGAAAAGCCGCTTAAAAATAGGGCACGTATTGTAGCGCGATCCGGTCATTTGTGAAACGCCTAAAACGGATCTGGATCGCACTAATATATATAAGATCTTTTTAAAGATCTTTTTACTACTACTACTATTAAGCAGCTTGTTTTCAGTGGATAAGCAATTATTACAATATGGGATCAATAGCTTAATTAAGATCAGATCCTGTGATCAAGGTTGGATCAACTCTGTCTGGACAGGTGGATAATATGACTACTTATGCACAGGCTTGGCTGTAATTATTTTTATTAAAGGCATAAGTACAGGTTAGTAACCGGATAAACCTATAGTTATGCACATTTTAAATTAATAACGATGAACATTGTTGATAACATGAGGATAAGGATCTTATCGAAACAGGTCGGGATCCGGGTAACAGCGTTATTTTATCAACGCTTTATCAGGGAAATGTAAAGTCAATAAAAGCATGCTGAGGTAGAGTGGCTCCTGGTTGATTTTATTGCTGAGGTCAACCGGGAGCAGTAATAAGTTTTTCTGTTCTTCCTGAGATACTTGTGTTTTGGCGAGTGGAAATCACTCGCCTTTTTTTATGCTGTCAAGTAATTTTGGTAACCAAAGCAGCGCCTGATCTTCAGGTAAATCAGCGGTAAGTACGTCTATTTCGAGGTTTGCCAGCAAGGGTTTTGCGCCGTGTTGCTGGATTAACTGACTCAGTGTTTTGCCCGCCTGACAAAAAGTATCGTAACTGGAGTCACCTAAAGTGATCACGGCGAAAGAAAGTGTGGTAAGATCACGCCGATCTTGTGCTAATTGATCCGCAAAGGGTTGAATATTATCAGGCAGATCTCCTGCGCCATAGGTGGATGTGATCACTAACCAGATGTAAGTCGGGTTTAGCTGATCCAAATCGGGTTGAAGATGAAGTTTCGTTTCATATCCCGCTTGTACCAGTGTTTCAGCAACTTGTTCTGCCACATATTCCGCTGCGCCCATTTGGCTGCCAACGAGGATTTCTATCATGGATTCCTCCAGGTGGTAAATGTTTGGCTATACTACTGGAATAAAATCGGGGAAAGCTATGTCTTTTGCCCGTTTTCGTGTTTTTACTGCATTGCAGGCCAGGTAAAAACAACAATAGCACTTACCAACAAGCCTGCGTGTGATTGAGGTTATAACAACGTATGTCTGAAACTTTGTCTTTTTCCCAGCTAATGCTGCCGGAACCGCTGGTGCGCGCGGTCACTGAACTTGGTTATGAAACTCCTTCGCCTATCCAGGCGGCGGCTATTCCAAAACTATTAGCTGGTGAAGACGTTCTAGGCCAGGCGCAAACGGGTACCGGTAAAACCGGCGCTTTTGCTCTGCCTTTACTTGCGCGGCTGGACCCTGCGCAAAATGATCCACAAATTCTGGTGCTGGCACCTACCCGCGAGCTGGCGATTCAGGTCGCTGAGGCCTTTCAGGCTTATGCGCGCTACATGCCAGCATTTCATGTCCTGCCATTATATGGCGGTCAGAGTTATACCAACCAGCTTAAATCGTTAAAGCGCGGCTCTCAGGTTATTGTCGGTACTCCTGGCCGGATCCTCGATCACTTAGACCGAGGAACCCTGAAGCTTGATAAGCTGCGTGCTATCGTACTGGATGAAGCTGATGAAATGTTACGCATGGGCTTTATCGATGATGTGCAAACCATTATGGATGCCACACCTAAAGGCCGTCAGGTTGCGATGTTCTCTGCAACCATGCCGGCGCAAATCCGGGCGATTGCACAAAAGCATTTAAAAAATGCCGAAGAAATTAAAATTGCTTCTAAAACCAGTACCGTGGAGCGGATCACTCAGCGTTATGTGTTGCTGGATTCAAACCAGAAACTGGATGCGTTAACCCGCTTACTGGAAGGTGAAGAATATGATGCCAGCATTGTCTTCGTTCGTACTAAAAGTGCGACAGAGGAAATTGCTGAAAAACTCGGCGCCCGTGGTTATGCGGTAGCGTGTTTAAATGGCGATATGAATCAGGCGCATCGTGAACAAACTATCCGCCGGATGAAAGCCAGCCAACTGGATATTATTGTCGCAACTGACGTGGCTGCCCGTGGTCTGGATGTTGAGCGCATCAGCCTGGTGGTTAACTATGACATTCCTTACGACAGCGAAGCCTATGTGCACCGGATTGGTCGTACCGGCCGCGCGGGTCGCGAAGGTAAGGCCATATTGTTTGTATCACCACGTGAGCGGCGTTTATTGCGTACTATTGAACACGCAACCAAGCAGCCTATCGAGCAAATGTCACTGCCTACGGGTCAAGTGATTGAGCAACGTCGGATAGAATCGTTCCGTGAGCAACTGGCGCAAACTATTGAAACTCAGAACCTGAGTTTCTTTCAGGAGCTTGTTACAGACTGGCGTGAAAAGCTGGAAACCACCGATGTTGATATGGCTGCTGCGTTATTGTTTTTAGCCCAGAAAGATCAGCCATTAAATGTGGCCAAGCAATTTCCGGAATTACGTCAACCGCATGCGCGTGGTGAGCGGGAAGAACGGCCACGGCGTGAGCGCAGTGACCGTCCGGAACGTTCGGGCGAGCGGCCAGATCGTGGTCCCAAGGTACGCCGCGAGATGAAAGGCGATTACAACAATTACCGGATTGAAGTGGGTAAAGAGCACGGTGTCCGCGCTGGTGATATTGTTGGTGCAATTGCCAACGAAGCAAATATCGACAGTCAGTTTATTGGTAACATTAAACTGTTTGACCATTTCAGTACGGTTGAATTGCCAGCGAATATTCCTGCTGAGATTTTTCAGCACCTGAAAAAAGTCTATGTGCGTAAGCAAAAGCTGAATATCAGTATCGATACCGGCAGTGCTGCAGGCAATCCGAGCTCGAATACCGGTGGTGAACGGCGCAGTGGTCCAGGCCCACGGCCGGGTGCCGCACCTCGTGCACCACGCAAACCGCGCGATTAATATTCTGTAATCCTGTTTACTGTAAGGCCCCGCAATAGCGGGGTTTTTTTTGGCGACAGAATAACCAATATACGTGCTGAGCGCTGCTTGTTTAGCGGCCAGAAGTTCCTTATCGTAGTCGGCTTGTTTTTATGTGCTGTATAATAAGAGAGTACCTGGTTATGCCTGCTGTCTGTTCCCGACTTTTCACACGTCATCCATCTCAACGTTCTAAATCACTATCAATATTACTGCTTGGCCTGTTAACCACGGTACTTTGTGCCCCGGTGTCTGCTGACGGTGCTATTCGTCAGACCAAAGGGGACTTTGAAGATAAATTCCGGCAATTAGACGAAGTGCTGCCAACGCCAAATATTTATCGCAATGCAGCCGGGGAGCCAGGCCAGCAATACTGGCAGCAGCAGGTTAACTATAAAATGGATGTGGTGCTGAATGAAACTAAACGTCATTTAAACACCAGCCAGCAAATCAGCTATCGGAATAATTCACCTTACACTCTGAAGTATTTATGGCTGCACCTTGATCAGAATATTTTCAAAAATGATTCGATGGCCGAGATGAGCACCGATTTTGGTGGTGTTGGCCGTCGCGGACCCGCTACCTCAGTCGGTGATGGTGAGATCACCGCTCGCTTAAGTCTGGAAGAATTTCGCCGTCAGCAGTTTATGGCAGATAACGAGCTGGGCTTTCAAATATCCAACGTAAAAAACAGCAACGGTAAAGCATTGCCGGTCACTATAGTCGGCACCTTGATGCGGATTGACCTGGATAAGCCGTTAAAGCCAGGACAGCAAGTCGATTTCAGTCTGGATTTTGCATTCAATATTGTTGAAGAAGACGCCGTTTCTGCCCGGGCTGGTTATGAGCATTTCCCGGATGATGCGCGTGAAGGCGGCAATGATATTTTTTTACTGGCGCAGTGGTTTCCCCGCTTAGTGGCTTATACCGATTATGAAGCATGGACCAATAAAGAGTTTTTAGGCCGGGGAGAATTTACCCTGGAGTTTGGTGATTATGACGTTAAATTAACGGTGCCGGCAGACCATATTGTTTCCTCGACAGGTGAGCTACAAAACAGCAGTAAAGTGCTGAGCCGCGAGCAAATAAACCGTCTGGAGCAAGCGAAAACGGCGAAACGGCCGGTATTTATTGTTACCGAACAGGAAGCTCTGGAAAACGAAAAAGTGGGCAGCGATGACAGTAAAACCTGGCATTTTAAAGCCAAAAATGTCCGGGATTTTGCCTGGGCCTCATCACGTAAATTTATCTGGGATGCCAAAGGTTACCAGCAGGGTGGGAGCGAACAACCCTTTGTTATGGCAATGTCGTTTTATCCTAAAGAGGGCGGCGAGTTATGGCAGAAGTATTCTACTGAAGCAGTAGTGCATACCATGGAAGTGTATTCCCGTTTCTCATT
>NZ_JBFJPY010000061.1:0-20507 GCF_041616895.1 Arsukibacterium sp. | reverse complement strand
TAAAGCAGAAATTCAAGAGCTACTGTTGTCAATGGATAATGCCGCCGAAAACCTGAAAGAGGTTTATGAAAGCAATTGGCGGGAGGGTAGTAATTTTCCTGCATATAACGAGTTGACCCTAGCGGCCGACAGGCAGTGGCAGTTATAATTCCGAACTGACTCCGATAGCTTAACCCCAATAGCAAGGCTATTAGGGTCAGGCTAACTTATTACGCTTATTTTTTGGGCATTAATTCAAGCAAGGCATGTACGCTTGCTTCAACACCTGATTTTACTGACGGTTCAGGTGAAATTTTAAATTGAGGGCTATGGTGACTTGGTACCGGTGCGCCGCCTGCTTTTGCTCGTACAAAGTCTTCAGCAGGCGTGCCACCTACTGAGAAATACACACTGGGAATATACGGATCTGTGGTAAAGAAACCAAAATCTTCAGCGCCCATACCCGATTCTGCCGGTGGAATTAACGCCTCCTCTCCCATTTTTTCTACGATAACCCTTTTCAGGCGCTGTGCTAAATTTTTGTCGTTAAAGGTTGGTGGGTAAGCTTCTGGGCTCACTATAACTTCAGGCATTTTGTCGTCAGTTAAGCCCGCTGTTTTCGCAGTACCAATGGCAACACGTTTTATTGCTGATAACAATTGCTTTCTAACCTGTGGGTTTAAGCTTCTTACCGTTAATTGCAAATGGGCGCGCTCAGAAATAATGTTGTGTTTGGTGCCGGAATGAAAAGAGCCAACGGTAATAACCCCCGCGTCTCGTGGCGCGAGTTCCCGGCTTATAATGGTTTGCAAATTGGTGACTATTTGCGCGCCCATAACAATGGGATCTTTACCCTGGTGAGGATAAGCACCATGCGCCCCCACGCCATGCACGATAATATCTACCGAGTCAGACCCTGCGTAAGGTGAACCTTCATCAATAGTAATTTTACCCGCTACTGCGTCAGCATCGACATGAAAAGCAAGGGCATAGTCGGGTTGGCCAAATTTCTGCCAAATGCCATCAGCCATCATGGCCGACGCCCCAGGTCCTTTTTCTTCAGCAGGTTGGCCGATTAACATTAAGGTGCCAGACCATTGATCTTTAATCTTAGCCATATACCTTGCGGTTCCTACCAAACTGGTGATGTGCACGTCGTGACCACACGCATGCATTACGCCAACTTCATTGCCATCCCAATCGGTCATTACGATTTGAGACGCATTTTTTAAGCCAGACAATTCTTTTACCGGCAAACCATCCATATCGGCGCGAAGCATCACCATGGGGCCCGGACCATTTTTCAATATTGCCACAATACCTGTGCCACCAATGCCCTCAGTCACGGTAAAGCCAGCCGCGCGAATTTCTTTAGCTAGGCGTTTTGCCGTTTTGTGCTCCATTAATGACAATTCAGGATTGCGATGAAAATGATCCCACAATGCAGCGAGGTGCGCTTTATAGTCTTGGTCTATGCTGTTTGAAATTTCTGTAGTAGTAGCCGCGCTAAGCCCGATGCTTAACATGCTAAGTAAGATAAGCGTGCAAATTTTTTTCATGGCAAAGTGTCTTATGAAAGGTTTCAGATAACAAACATACGCTCATACTCGGTGAAAGTCTCTTCTTTAAGTTGGCACATATAAACACTAACAGGCTAATATCAGTGGTACGGTTTGTGTGCTTTGTGTCCACTTTGGATTGCGCCCGGGCAGAACATGGAAAAGGATCAAATCATTATGAATACGTCACTATCCACAATAGGTCAGATTGCTATAACCGTAAGCGATGTCGGCAAGGCGTTGGCATTTTATCAAGAAGCTCTGGGTTTGAACTTACTGTTCAGTGCGGGCCCTGAGCTGGCATTTCTTGATGCCGACGGGGTGCGGATTATGCTTAGCACACCACAAGGTGTAGGGGCGGTGGGCTGTAATTCTATTCTTTACTTCAAGGTGTCAGACATTGAAGCTGTTTATGTTGCTGTCGTTGCCCGAGGTGCCAGCAAAGAACGTGAGCCGCAACTTGCTGCCAGGATGCCAGACCATGATCTGTGGACAGGATTTATCCGTGATCCAGACGGTAACCTGATGGGTCTGATGGAAGAAAAAGCTAACGGCACACCGTGAATAACCAATATATCACCTTGCTAAGAGATAAAAATGACAACAGATAAACGCGGTTATCTTGGCTGGACCTGGTTTGTGTTCTGGCGTGCTGTGCTATCGCTACTGGTATTATTACTGGCATTGTTGTTAGTGCTGCGGTTTTTACCGCCGCCAACAACGTCATTTATGCTGCAAAGCCCTTACCCGGTTAGCCAGCACTGGATAGATATTGACAAGCTGCCAATGCACGTGGCGCTGGCCATGGTGGCATCAGAAGATCAGCGCTTTCCCGAACATGCTGGGGTCGATTTTGCTGCCATCAGTGATGCACTTGAGCAAGCGGACGAGGGCGGTAGCTTGCGTGGTGCCAGTACCATTACCCAGCAAACGGCAAAAAACTTGTTGCTCTGGTCAGGGCGCAGTTTGTTTCGTAAAGGATTAGAGGCGGGATTAGCACTGAGCCTGGAGGTTATCTGGGGTAAAAAGCGTATCCTTGAGGTGTACCTGAACGTTGCTGAATTTGGCAAAGGCCTTTATGGGGTAGAAGCGGCTAGCCAACATTATTTTGCTAAGTCGGCACGCTACCTAAGCCGCAACGAAGCGGCGCGGTTGGCGGTGCTGTTGCCAAGCCCACGCAAGCGTGACCCGCGTCAACTTACCCCGTATCTTAACCAGCGAGTCAACTGGGTCGAGCGACAAATGCGCCAACTTGGCCCTGCTTATCTCACCCCTATTCTTAATTAACGGCATAGCCATCCCGTTATCAAAATGGCGCTACTCACTATCTCAGAGTGCTTTTGCCTGTAATTGCAGTTTATTAAGCAGGGCAGGCAGCTGCTCAATGGCCACGGCGGGCGACCAGTAGTATCCCTGGCCCTCTTTGCAGCCTAACGCCTGCAGGTTTTTTGCCATATCTGCATTTTCAATGCCTTCAGCAACCGTATTTAAACCCAGGCTGGCTGCCATTTGAATGATGGCCTCAACCAGCGGCGCATTAGCTTGCCATTGTTGCTCAGTCGAGATAAATGAGCGGTCAATTTTCAATGTGCTGGCATTAAAACGCCGCAGATAACTCAGATTTGAGTAACCGGTGCCAAAGTCGTCAATGGCAATAGTAAGGCCCAGCTGACTGAGGCCATTAAGTTGTTGCAGGATATGTTCGGTATTATCAACCAGCAGAGATTCAGTAAGTTCCAGCTCTAATGCTTCTGCTGGCAATGCCGCCCGCTGCAGTGCTTGCTGGATAATTTTCTGTAGTTGGCCATCTTTAAATTGCACTACCGACACGTTGACAGCAATGCGCAGGCCGGTAAAGCCCTGTTTACGAAGTTGTGCACAGTGCAAACAGGCCTGGTTAATGACCCAGCTGCCTAATTCGTTAATTAAACCGCTGCTCTCGGCAAGTGGAATAAATTGGTCCGGGCCTATCATAGTGCCATCGGCCTGGGGCCAGCGTAACAATGCCTCCATCGCCGTGATACTGCCGTTATTTAACGCGACTTGTGGCTGATAATAAAGCCTGAACTGCTGCTCGCTCAATGCCAGACGCAACATTTGCAGTAGTTTAAATTTGTCGTTATTGGCTCTATCCAAACTGTCGTCAAAATAGTGGTAAGTATTACGACCCTGTTCTTTTGCCCGGTACATGGCGATGTCAGCTTTACGGCACAGCTGTTTAAAATCGGTGCCATCTATAGGTGCAAAGGCAATACCAATGGACGCCGACACACTTACCTGAGTTTGAAAAATATCAAATACCGCGGTAATTTGGCTAATTAAATTATCAGCCAGTTGGTCCATATTATGGCTATTGGCGGAATGCGGCGCCAATACCAGAAATTCGTCACCACCAAAGCGGATTAGTGCGTGATCGGCCGGTAATATCTTTTTAAGGCGGCTGGCCAGTTGCTTTAATAAGTCGTCGCCAGCAGCGTGGCCTAACGCATCATTCACTGGTTTAAAGTTATCCAGATCAATAAAAAGCAGAGCGAGTTGGTGCTGTTGCTGCAGACAGTCAGCTAATGATTGTTGAAATAGCGTTTCACCGTAAGAGCGGTTGGCTAAATTAGTCAGTGGATCATGATGAGCCAGGTGCTGAATTTTTGCCTGGCCTTGTTGCACTTTGCTGTTTTCCTGCTGTAAGGACAGCATCAGACGTTTAATATCGCGCACCAAAACGTACACACTAAAACCGGTAACAATAAAAATAACCAGAATGAATACCAAGTGTGGCCAGGTTAGGCTCGGCATATGAGGGGTAATGTGACCGTGCAGGGTAAGCCAGGTAAGCAGAATACATTGCGCAATAACAAACAGCAGCACTGACATAAAAAGCCTGACACTGCCCAGGATTGCAGCAATAATGAGTAGCCCCGGATAACCCAGAATGGCCAGGTCGAATAAGCCGGCGCCGGTTAGGGCAAACGCAGATAGCATCGCGCTCATCGACCAGAGCAAAATATAGGCCGCTGTTTGCAACTTTTTTTTATAAGCAAGACCGAAGGCCAGCAGCAGTGTGCTAATACTAATAGCCAAAATAATGAAAGTGATACTTTTAGCCACTGCCAATGCGGCAATTAAACCGCATGCAGTAACACCGCTTATTTGCATTAGCCTGCTACGACGTATCTGGTTAAAACTAACAATTTTCTCGAAAATTTGCTGCATGAGTTCCAGTGAGCTTTGAGTTGAAGAGTGACATGGCGCTGAAAAACCATCCCAGATAATTGACTTTACCTTGTAACAAGATAAATACCAACTATTACCCGGCCGCTTAAGACACTAAGCAAGTTGCAGTTAGTGACATAAAAGCTACCCTTTACTGCCGGTAACTTGCAGGATTAGCTGGCGCTATTTTGAGGTTAAGGTTATTCTGCTTGCCGAAAATTTTGGAGCGCTATTCCATGCCTAGCCTTGTGTCGCAGACCTTTGCGACTCTGCCTTTAATGCAACGCCGTGCACTGCTGTCACTCGTTATGCTGACCATTTTTATTATGTTATGGCCTGGCCTGAGGCAAACCTCTGAACTCATCGAGCGCGAAGAGCCGGCTGTGTCGCCTTTAGCAACGGAAGAGTGGAGGATCCGACGCTATGCGATTGAACCTGGCGACAGCTTAAGCCAGATATTCTCCCGCCAGGGTTTTAGTCAGCAACATATGCAGCAAATAATGGCTGCCGATCAGTCTTTATTAGCGCTGGATGTGTTACGCCCTGGCCATACTTTAACCTTTGAACTGGATGATAATCAGCAGCTATTGGCAATGGAACTGTATATCCATGCCGGTAACCGGGTGATCTATCAGCGAGATGACAATGGTGAATTCAGCTATCAGGAGTTGCTGAGCCCCGGTGAATGGCACAGCAGCACGCTGGTTGGCACCATTGAGGGCAATTTTTATCAGTCGGCAAAACGTGCCGGACTGAACGATGCTGAAATTGCCACTGTCCATCAGTTGTTTCGTGAACAGCTAGATTTTTCGCGCGATATTCAGGCCGGTGCCTACTTTCAGGTGGTGCGCAGCGATAATTACGTTGCTAATGATCCAGAGACAGGAACAGCAGCAGAGGCCACAGGCCTTAGCCGGATTGATGGTGTCCGTTTGTTCAACCGTAGCCAGCAGTTAACTGCCTTTTTACACGACAATGGTCAGTATTATACTGCAAATGGCGATAGTTTAGAGCGGGCGTTTATGCGAGTACCGTTAGCGCAAAAGTTTCGGATAAGCGATGATTTTAACCCCCGCAGACTGCATCCGGTAACCGGCATGATAAGGCCCCATAACGGCACCGATTTTGCCATACCTGCCGGCAGCGAGGTGCTTGCTGCTGCTGAAGGTAAAGTTATCCGGGTAGAAAGTCATCCGTATGCCGGTCGCTATGTCGAAATTCAGCACCACGGCCAGTATAAAAGCCGCTATTTGCATTTGAGTAAAGCGCTGGTTCGTCCAGGACAGCAAGTGCTGCGTGGTCAGCGTATTGCCCTTTCGGGTGCGACGGGCAGGGTAACAGGTGCGCATTTACATTACGAATTACATATTAACAACCGCCCTGTAGATCCGATGAGCGCCAGTATTCCGCTGGCAACACCACTGCAGCTAGAAAGCCGCAATGCTTTTTTGCAGCGGACGGCTTTTATTATTAAGCAAATGGAGCAGCAAACCTTGTTGGCCCGGCAGCAAATCGATAAAGCTGACGCACGGATAAACTGAAGTCAGAACAATGCGTTTGGCTGTATTTTGCCAGCAGCTAATACTGTGAAGTTTGGCGAGAGCTCCCCAGTCAGAAACCGACGTGGGGAGCATGTTCAAGCAGATTTACTCGGACGTGGGAGCCGGCTGCAGATTTAAGCTTGCCTCGGCGTCTTGCTGCGGACTGGCAAGGCTGGCCTGATCTGGTGTCACAGGCATCGCCCGTGATTGTTGATTTATTTGATAAATTTGCTCTGTATTAGATAAGTCCTGGGCATTTTTAACATTTGCGATAGTTTCACGCGCCGATAAAAAGCTTTGAATATCATCAAGTATCGCCTGCATTTCCTGAGGGTTGTCCTGCATTTCCAGAATATGCCGCGGATGCTCAACATTTTTAGCGCCGCTGTCAGCGAAGGTACTGCTCATAATACGCGAGCTGATAATCCATGGTGTTAATGATGCGCGCATCACATAGTTTTCTGATGAGGTAGAGTCGTAAATGCCTTTACCTGTGGTCAGTTTGCTTTGGGTATAAGTGCCTTCGCATTTTAAGTAGACCAGCAACGAGTCAAAATTTAATTCAGCCCAAAAGGTATGGCTATAATTTTCGAGCAAGCGTCCAAAACTGTGACAAATAAGCCAGCTGAAAACCAGACTTAAGATAAACTGACTTTCGTTAAACAAATCAATAACAAAACGCTGAGTTTGCGTGTCATTTGGCCGCGCCAACGCAGTAAATTCCTTTACCATAGCCAATACGGTCTGGGTTTCAGACAGCAGGAAAAACAAAATTACGGGGCCAACCAGCAGCAGGATCTGGCCAACCAGGGTAGCCAACAGTCGGAGCCGTTTGTACAAACTGCTGTGTTGTAATGGCGCATAAGCAGGCTGGGTTTCAATCATTACCTCACCGCTGAAATCGCCTTTGCTTTCCGATTGTTCATTCAGGTTAGGTGCCAGTTCGCGGTAAACCCGGTTTGGAATTTCCATATAGCGCCGGTTTGCCATAACAATATTGTCGATATTGACGAACAGCTCTCTAGGGTGAATATTTTCCTGCCAGTTAGCACGGTATTCAGACACCTTCGTTTGCGCCTGCACCTTAGCAGTACGTTGCTTTAACAGCAGAAAAATAAAGACCCCACTGATCGCGGTAAACAGCAACACTAATAGTAGCTGTGGCATTACAGCAAAGCTTTGTAACTCAGAGGTTTGCAAATCACTAATAGCATTCTGAACGTCACGCTGTTGCAACAGGAAGTTAATTGCCACACCCAGCAGTACCGGCGCCAGGATGGCAAAAGCCATAATTTTTGCCAGTTTTAAGTTGCCCTGGGTTTCGATACTTTTTTCTGCTTTGCGGTAAACGGTACTGGCGCTGCGCCAGCTTAGAATTAAATATAACACCAGCACAAAGGAGAAAAATGGCAACAGAATATCACCCGTCTCGCCGGCAAGACCGGTTAAACAAACAAAGGCAGTCAGGGCATAGGCTACCAGCGCAACGGCAGTAGCAATTAGCGCACCTGCAAAACGTTGTGCCAGATTACGCAGGGGGTAAGGCAGGAAAATCAGCTTGGGTACCAGGGTATGTACTAAGCGGGAAATAAAGCCTTGTGGTTCAACAAAGGTTTTGTTTTTGCGGCCCATCAGCATTTCTTCAAGATCAATGCTTTTGTAATGGGGCTGTTCCAATTTAGCGGTTTCGCGCTCAGACTTGCTAAAGTTAGGTGCCAGAGAGGTCGGTACGCTGCGACCAACAAAAAAGCGCATCATTTGCGCAATACCGCTACCCAGCGCTTTTAAACCGCCCGCCAGCAATAAAAAACCGACTCCGGCATATATCCAGGCCAGGGTTTTGTCTTGTTGAACCAGACTCACTACCTGTAATAGCGGGTAAATACCGAGCAAGCTAACAAGTAAACCGCGCACGGCGCGCAGCAGACCTTCTGCTTTAAATGGGTTACGGATCCCTAAGGACTCACTACCATAATCATATGCCATGATTACATCCTTTTTATAATCAAATCGTTGCAAAGGACGTTATCTTGCCTGAGTCTCCAGTTTTTGCAATTATTTGCGCATCATCCCGCCTGATTTATACAAAATTAGCTGACGTCAGAGTTTACTCGTCAGGGCAGTAAAGGCTGCACCGGTAATTTCGGTCTGAATAACAATGCTTTAATTTTTGAAAACGGCGTCAATACCAGCACATTACCCAGCAGCACCAGCGCAAAACCACTAAAGGTATAGCCGGTCCAGGCAAACCCCTCCAACAGGGTGCTTAGCACTACTGCCACTAACGGAAACAGCACTATGGTATAGCTGGCTTTTTCCGGGCCAATTTGTTTTAACAGCGCAAAATAACTGGCAAATGCGATAACCGAGCCAAAAACTGCCAGGTAAAGTAAAGAAAGAATATAGCTAGGTTCGGTACTAAAATTAAAGCTGTTACCATTAAAGAGAGCTGCGACCAATAACACCAGGCTGCCATATAACATACCCCAGGCATTTACTTGCATAATTGGCATGCCCTCCCGTGAATTACGGACACTAACCATATTGCCAAACGACGCTGACAAGGCACCTGACAATATTAATAGCAAACCTAACAGGCTGGTATTCGCCAGATCGAGTTGCTGTAAGTCAGGATAAAACAGCACCACTATGCCGGCAATGCCGAGTAAAGCGCCGAAATAAATGCGTTTAGGTACCGGTTTGCCGAAAAACAGCCGGGTATTGATAATATTCATCAGCAACATGGTGGTAAAGGCGATAGCGGTCATGGCTGAGCTTAAATATTGCTGTGCCTGATAAATAAATAAAAAGTTTACAGCAAAGTTAAGCGTCGCCAGCAGCATGATAAAGCCGTGCTGGCGCAGGCTAAAACGCATATCAAGCTTGCGATACCAGCAAAATGCCCACATTAATGCCGCAGCGATAGTAAAGCGATACAGTAGCGAAATTTCGATTGCCACCTCGCCTAACTGAAACTCAATAGCAAACCAGGTAGAACCCCAAATCAGCACGGTAACAAGGTAAAGCAGAGTGTTTTTCATAGTAAGCGGGCGCAGAAAGCATTAAAGGCGGCGATCATATCGTCTTGGCAGATGTTAAAACAGTAGCAGGGCCGAATATTTATTTATGTCCAGCTACTGCGATCAACACCAAAAATTCTCTGCTTAAGCCTCTTGCTGAGCGATGACCAACCAGCGAGAATAGCGCCTTGTTGTTGTCGAGGTGGTTATGGTTAATCTGGCATTGATGGGCGCGTTTATTCCGACTTTTTATTTGTGTCGGTGACGCCTAATCAATAGGGACGAGTCAAAAGGATCAGCGACATTGATTTTCATCGGTTTGCCCGCGCTTTTCTGTTAAGCACTACATAACCGCCGTAGCTTCGATGTATCAATTTTCTGCCTGGCATGCCACAGATCATACGCATTTGTTTGTGGCAATATTTTGCATCTGGCATAAGTGCAATTATACTTGCACTTATGTGATGGAGTCAGAGGTGCTTATGGCGCAAATTACGATTTATCTGGATGACGAGCTAATCCAACAGGTAAAACAATCTGCGGCTGACGCGAAGGTATCGCAAAGCCAGTGGATTGCCGATCTTATCCGGCAGCATTGCCATACTGACTGGCCTTTGGCTGTAAGAGAAATGGCCGGTAGCTGGCAAGTATTTCCTGAGCAAGAGGAAATTCGCGCTGAACAAGCTAAAGACATGCCGCGAGAGCCGCTATGAAGTACGCGCTTGATACCAACACCCTAATCTATTTTTTCAAGGGAATGGGCAACGTTGGGCAAAAGCTAATGATGCACGCGCCCGGCGATATCTTAGTGCCGGCAGTGGTGTTGTATGAACTGGAAACCGGTATTGCCAAATCACAGGCTCCGGCTAAGCGCCGTGATCAACTGAACGAATTATTAAAGGTTATTCAGATTATTCCGTTTGAGGCCAACGCTGCCCGTATAGCAGCTGATATACGCGCTGATCTGGAGCAGCAAGGGCGTATGATAGGGCCATTGGATAATCTTATTGGTGCAAGTGCGATAGCGGTAGGAGCAATACTGGTAACGCGTAATACCAACGAGTTTTCCCGTATTGCCGGGCTGGTTGTTGAGAACTGGTTTAAATAGATCTGGCTGCGCCCAACAGCGGGAATTCTCTGCTTAAGCCTCTTGCTGGGCGATTACTAACCAGCGAGAATAGCGCCTTGTTGTTGTCGGGGTAGTTATGGTTAATCTGGCTTTAATGGGCGCGTTTATTCCCACGTTTTTATTTGTGTCGGTGACGCCGGGTATGTGCATGACCCTGGCCATGACCCTTGGCATGAGCCAGGGCGTGCGTCGTACCTTCTGGATGATGTGGGGCGAGATGCTGGGGGTTGGCCTGGTCGCCGTGTTGGCCGTATTGGGTGTTGCAGCATTAATGCTGCAGTTTCCGACGGTATTTCAGTGGTTTAAGGTGCTTGGTGCTTGTTATCTAACCTATATTGGCGTTCAAATGTGGCGCGCTAAAGGCAAGCTGGCAATACCCTCCGCCGGGCTGATACCACAACTGCTGCCTAGGCGTACGCTGTTTAGTCAGGGCTTTATTACCGCAGTATCTAACCCCAAAGGTTGGGCCTTTCATATGGCGCTGTTGCCGCCCTTCATCGACAACCAGCTGGCATTCTGGCCGCAGTTGGTTATTTTAATTAGTATTATTCTGCTGCTGGAGTTTTTGTCGATGCTGCTGTACGCCAGCGGCGGCAAAGCGTTGGCGCTGTTTTTAACCCGGTCAAACCGGGTGCAGTATTTAAACCGGATTGGCGCCAGCCTGATGTTTGGCGTGGCGCTATGGATGTTACTGGGCTAACCTGCCACCCGGTTTACAGGTTTTTACCGGGGGCTTTGTTGCTGCCCAAGCCGCCGCTTAATACCAGCTGCAGTGCCTCGGCCGGTTTCATGTCGATATTGCGGGTGCAACTGCGTGGCACAATAATGGTGTAGCCCCCCACGTTATAGGCCATGGGCATAAATACCGCCAGCTGGTCCTCCTGCATTAAGGATGACATACGATCATTCGGTTGACCACCCTGCTTAGTAACAATACCGATTAACTCAATCTCTGATGTGGGTAGCTTAACCAGCACCACTGAACCATCGGTAAAGTTTTTACCCGACATCACATCAATAATATCCTGCAGGATGCCGTAAACCTGTTTGGTACCCGGTAGTTTCATCAGAGCTTTGCCGGGCAATTGCCATAGCCAATCCAGGCTTGGCCAGCGGGTACTGTAACCAATGGCAATACAAATCAGCACAAACCCCAGGATGGCCATACCGGGCAAATACCACTCGCCGGGCAGGATCAGCTGTAGCAGCGGTGCCAGAACGTTTTCAACCATGCTTAACAGCCAGCGTAACACTTCAATAGTGATCACCAGTGGCAGAATAATGGCCAGGCCTTTCAGTAAGCTTTTAACGATAATTTTCATAGGCTTCTAATCATAGTTCATTGTATGCTGGGCACAGCATATCAGGTATGGGGTCACATACGTAAAGTGCTGTGCAGGCATTGTTAACGGTTTTCCAGCCTATTGTAATCTAACCAGCCCCCGGTGACTGGGTTTTGCTGTTGGAACAAGGCATTAATGTTATCACTAAAGGTCCAGAAGTTAGGGTTAGTGCGCCTGACGCCGAACTGGTCAAGCAGTGCGGCATAATCCTGTTCATTGCTAATGCGCTGTGCTGCCGCTACCAATTTAGCAATATCAGTCTCCTGCAGATTCCAGAAAGCATCAGGGTAACTGCCAAGCAAACCATGCACCAGAGTCATATTATCGTTTGCCGGATCACGGTTATCTTCCTCAGCAAACAGGCTGTTGACATTAAAATGGGCGCTGTTTCGGATTAGCGTGAAAAGCTCCGGGTCGCTGCCGTCCGCCGGTGCTATCATCATCATCGTGACTTCCGGTAAGGTAGTGGCAGGCACGCCGGTTATTTTGCCAAGCTGGGTCAGTAGTTGCGTACTGCTTTTACTCAACTTGCTATTATGAAGCTGGTAGTTGTCTGGTTGTACCCGGCGAAGATGCTGACCAAATAACTGATACAGCTCGGCCTTGTGGTCATCGGAGCTGAAGCTAATGCCGCTCGGCTGAGTAAAGTCGTTGATATCGTCCTTAAGAAACTGGCTTAACTCCGGTGCCGAGTTCTGGTACCAGTTAGCCAGTTCTGATCGACGCTGCGCCGGCGGTAAAAAGGCCAGAAAGTTCGACTCCCCTTCCATCCGTAAAAAATCCATGTACAGGCGGGTCATTAATTGATGGCCAAAATTGCCATGCACATCAAAGCCGGCTACCAGTAAATAGTGAATGCGCTCCAGCAGCACATAATCGATAACCCAAGCCGTTTTCGGTGGCGTGCCAACCAGGCCCTTTACTACGGTGGCATTATCAAAATGACGGAACACCGTCAGGCTGGCGTTTTGGTTTTCACCTTCGCCACTCCAGATTGACGCGGTGGTAAGATAACGTTCGCTATCCACCGCTTTAGTCATAAACTCGTTGCGCGCCCGCAAATAGTTGCCCTGGCGCTTGGCAAATGCCAGCCAGTGGGTGGGCAGGGTGGTGCTTTCATCTTCCGCCGGTAACCGCAGATTCGCTTGTTGGCTCTGATAAAACGTATCAAGCTTGGCGGAGCTGATGATATCGGGGGCGACAAAGTAGACCCAGAAACGATCGTTAATGACGTTAAGGGCAACCTGACCCCGGCATACCGGGCCTTTTATATAACCCATAATAGTATGTTCGGCCCGTTCCAGCATAAAGCGGTAACGAGCATTTACCGGTAATTGGGCAAAGGCTGTCAGGGGGTTAGCCGCAACCTCCGGCTGATAGCCAGGAAGGGTTGCTACCTCATAGTCTGCATCAGTAAACCACTGCTGCCACTTAGTCATCAGGTCATCATTAATCTCGTACGGTTGATGCGTTTTATGCACGATGCTCGACACCACCGGTTGCAAGCGATAATACACCCGGTCAACACCCGGGTCGTCGTAGGGCCGGCGGCTGGCAATTACCTGTAACGGTTGGCCTGGTGGCGTGGCAGAGCGCAGCAACACGTAAAACTGCGGCTGCTGGCCTGTCGTTGCCAGGGTATCGAAATACAAATGCGAGGCAAATAAGTGCTCGTAAATATAGCGGGCACTCAACTGCATTTTCAGACTATCGGCATTTAAAAATTGCTCCAGCTTGTCTACGGCCTGCTGATCAGAGGCAGTAAGTTGCAACCTTTCGGGCATGGCAGCCCCCTGCGCCAGCCAGTCTATCAGGGTGGCATGCTCATCTGCTGCTAAACCTGGCAGTCCATAGGGCATGCCAGCCATCGGCTGCTTTTTTGCATAGCTACCGAACTGTTCTATGGTAGTGCATTGTTGTTCACGGCCAAGGCTAACGTCAAAGCGGTCATCTAATATTTTTTCAGAGGGCAGCGGGTGTTGTTGTTTGAGTAACAACATTTGTGCCAGCAACGAACCTTCAATATTTGCTTCTGCCGTTTGCTGTCGCTCATTTAGCACCGGGTGAAACCCGCGCTGGCGCCATTCTGACGGGCCTGAGGCATCAATAAACAAGCGGTTGGGGGAAGCGGCGGTTAAGCGGGTACCATCGTACACTAAATCCGGATTGGCCCCACGTTCTATGCCCGCCGCCGAGCTCATCTTTAGCTGACACGGAGCGTCATAACAGGCATGGCAGACTACACAGCGCCGCTCAATGATGGGTTTTGCCAGTTGTTGATATAATTCCGTTTGCACTAAGTTGGCAGTCGTTGCTGATGCTCTGTTGCTTGCGTTTGCTTTGCCATGGTTTAGATCCAGTTCAAAACTTGTCAGTGCCATGTAACCGAGATAGCCAAATAGTAATACGACAATGCTAAGTTTCAGAAAATGTGCTTTGGTCACCAATACTGCTCCAACTTGCTTGGGGATATGTCGGGGTTAGCAGACATATTACCGACATCTGCCAGTTAAGGCGACTAAAGCCGGCTAAATATGCCCTGAACACGGTTAGCAATAGTTGGCTTTACTAACTATCTTTAAGCCTTAACCTGTAATATTGGGAAGTTACATCATGCCAGATTATATCCGGCCCGGCGTTTACCTGAATGAAGTTGCTTTCAGTCCTAAGCCCATTACCGCAGTGCCGACCAGCGTGGTTGCATTTGTCGGCTGTACTGAGACAGGCCCGGTTAATCTGCCCGTTTTGATTTCGGGTTTTACGGAGTACCAGCGCCTGTTTCAAGGCCCTGCGGCGACAGAGCAGCATAGACAACCTGATGCCATGACCCTGGCGGTGATGGCGTTTTTTGGCAATGGAGGTAAAGATGCCTATATTTGCCGCCTGACCAGCCCGGATAACCAGAGTGACCTTGCCGCTCTGACGGTAAACGACTACAACCGGTTCTATCAGACGGTACTGGCAAAGTTGGCTGATTACAGCCTGATGCTGCTGCCCGGCCAGCACTGGCAAAGCAACAAACATGCACAGAGTAATGCGGTAATCAGTGCCAGTCTGGCTTTTTGTCAGCAACAGCGTCACTGCATGTTGCTGTTAGAGTTGGCTGCTGATCTGCAACTGAGCAATGCAGCTGGAGTCAGTGCCCTGGGCTTACCTGCATCCAGCTTTGCCGCAATTTACTATCCCTGGTTAACCATGACTAACCCGCTGGCAAAAGGCACCCTGACACTACCACCCGCCGCCGTGGCTGCCGGTTTATACTGTCGTAATGATGGCCGTTATGGGGTGTGGAAAGCACCTGCTGGCGTTAGCGCTAAATTAATGGGTATTACCGGGCTGGCGTTACATGTTGATGACAGCGTCCAACAACAACTTAACCCTTTGGGTATCAATTGCATTAGAACTTTACCCCGGGTGGGCACGGTAATTTGGGGAGCCCGCACTCTGGCCAGTCAGACCGACCCACAGTGGCGCTATATCTCGGCAAGGCGCACTGCCATGTTTATCGAGCAGAGTATTTTGCAAAGCCTGCAGTGGGCGGTATTTGAACCCAATGATCAGCCATTATGGCAGGCTGTAAAAAGTAGCATAACCAACTTTATGCTGACGCTGTTTCGGGCAGGCGCTATGCAAGGCGCAAAGCCCAGTGAGGCATTTTTTGTTCGTTGTGGCCTGGGGCAGAGCATGAGCGAGCATGACATCGACCAGCAGCAGCTGGTAATCGCGTTAGGCTTTGCTCTAATAAAACCTGCTGAATTTATGGCGAGTCGTCTGGTATTCAAACTTAACCCGCCCTGACGGCGTTGCTCTGCCTGAATGACTCGCAGCGCAGCCTGTTTTGGTGGCAGCGCAGCTTTACAGTAGCGCCTTGCGTCCATCAGTTGCGACTCAACGCGCGTCGCTGCTTATGCTAAACTGGCTGAAATTTTCGCATCGCTAACCCTTTTTTCAGGAGTTTTTCGTGGCTGCATTACGTGACTTATATCCCCAACCACTATGGCAATGGTTTGAACAAATTTGTGCCATTCCTCACCCATCAAAACACGAACAGGCATTAAGCCAGCATATTCAAACCTGGGCCCGCGAGCTTGGTTTAAATGTGGTTGAAGATAAGGTAGGTAACCTTATTATTAAAAAGCCGGCTACCGCAGGCATGGAAAACCGTAAAGCTGTGGTGATTCAGGCTCATTTAGATATGGTGCCGCAGAAAAATGCTGATAAAAAGCATGATTTCACTAAAGATCCCATTGAAGCTTACATCGATGGAGACTGGGTAACCGCCAATGGTACTACCCTGGGTTCAGATAATGGCATAGGTATGGCCTCGGCATTGGCTATTTTAGGCAGCAATGAAATAAAGCATGGCCCGTTAGAAGTGCTGCTGACCATTGACGAAGAGGCGGGCATGACCGGCGCTTTTGGCCTGGAGCCCGGTATGCTGGAAGCAGAAATCCTGATTAACACCGATTCGGAGCAGGAAGGTGAAATTTACATGGGCTGCGCCGGCGGGGTTGATGCGCAGTTTAGTGTACCTGTAAGCTGGCAGGCTGTACCTGCCGGTAATCAGGCAGTTACCCTTAGCTTAAGCGGTTTAAAAGGCGGTCACTCCGGGGTAAATATCCATTTGGGCAGGGGCAATGCTAACAAACTGCTGGCGCGGTTTTTAGTGGCTGAAGCGCGTGAGTTGCAATTGCAGCTAAGTGAGTTTTCAGGCGGTTCACTACGCAACGCCATTCCGCGCGAAGCACAGGTAACCCTTTGCTTGCCAGCTGAAAAAGTTGATTTATTGCAGCAGAAAATCCGTTTTTTTGAACAATTAGCCCAAACCGAGCTGGCTGCCGTTGAGCCTGCCATTAAATTTAGCCTGCATGAAGCCACTCTGCCAGAGCAGGTAATGACATCTGCCAGCCAGCAAGCGCTTTTAAACCTGCTGCATGCCTGTCCGAATGGGGTAATGCGGATGAGTGACGATGTACCTGGTGTTACCGAAACCTCGCTGAATATGGGCGTTATCAGCACCAGTGCCAATCAGGTGCAGGTACTGTGCTTAATTCGCTCCTTAATCGACTCAGGCCGTGAGCATGTCGAAACCATGTTAACGTCGCTGGCCGAACTGGCCGGGGCAGAGGTCACGTTCAGTGGTGCTTACCCGGGCTGGAAGCCGGATCCGGACTCTGCCGTGATGAAAATCGTTAACGATACCTATCAGGATATTTATCAGAAACAGCCGGTGATTATGGTTATCCATGCCGGTTTAGAATGCGGCTTGTTTAAAAAGCCCTACCCGGATATGGATATGGTGTCGATTGGCCCGACTATCCGTTATCCGCACGGCCCGGATGAAATGGTCAATATCAAAACCGTTGGCCAGTACTGGCAGTTGCTGCTGGCGGTACTAGAGCGTATTCCACCAAAATCCTGAATATATCAAGCGATGTTGCAACAACCCCGGCTTACCAATAAGTTAAGTCGGGGTTAAGTGTTATGCTGCCACCTTAAGAACAAATCTGTTTATTCATTTTTTACAGCAGGGGAGCTACCGATGTCTGCGCCGGACGATACAACCAAAAACGAAAATGCCAGTGATGACCCGTTAGCTTCACACCACGCACCTGCCAATTTTTCCGACCGTATCGCCTTTCGACTGACCAAAATGCTGCGTTTTTGCGCCGATACGTTTTTCGCTAAGCGCTACGGCCATCGGGCCGTTATTCTGGAAACTGTCGCCGGCGTGCCGGGCATGGTGGCAGGTATGCTGCGGCATATGCGCAGTTTACGGCGGATGGAAGACGATCATGGCTGGATCCGAACCCTACTTGATGAAGCCGAAAACGAGCGCATGCACCTGATGACCTTTATCGAAATCGCTAAACCGAACTGGTTCGAACGGTTGCTGATTTTGTGCGCTCAGGGCGTGTTTTTCAGTGGTTTTTTATTGTTATATATTGTCTCGGCAAAAACAGCCCATCGACTGGTGGGGTATTTTGAAGAGGAAGCGGTATACAGTTACAGCTGTTACCTTGAAGAGGTTGATAATGGTGCAATCGATAATATTGCCGCGCCGCAGGTTGCCATTGATTACTGGAATTTAGCCGCTGATGCCCGTCTGCGGGATGTGATTATTGCCGTGCGTGCGGATGAAGCGGGCCATCGCGATGTAAATCACGATTTTGCGGATCAGCTGGCCGCCGAGTAATATTGTCAGGCAACGTTTAAAGTGCATTGTCAGATTATCTGTCAGCAACTAATCTTTACTAAAGCGTTGTTAGTTAGATGTAATTTCCTAATATAGTGAATTCAATGGACAAACAGCTTGAACAACTGGCCCAGTTTGTGGCGACAGCGAATACCGTCGAAGGGTTAACCCGGCCATTATTAGCGCTGCTGCAGCGGATAACCGGCCTTGAATCAACCTACCTCACCGCTATTGATGAAACTGCCGGGGTGCAGCATATCCTGATTGCTAATAATAGTGGCAGTTTGCTGCTACCGGAAGATCTTACGGTGCCCTGGCAGGACACGCTGTGTAAGAGGGCACTGGAAAGCCAGCAGTTTGTTACCGAAGATGTCGCTGCCTGTTGGGGAGATTCAGAGGCCGCCCGGCAACTTGGTCTGAAAAGTTATATCAGCGTACCAGTAACAAACCAAGACGGTACAGTGTTCGGTACCTTATGTGGTGCTAGTTCGCTTAGTGTGGCGTTGGGTAATATGCCACACTTACCAGAATTATTACGCCTGTGTGCTGATTTAATAAGCCACCAGCTAAGCCGCGAGCACTTTGCTAAACAGGTTGCCGCGCGTGCCAATGAAACAGAATTACAACTTAGCCGGGTCCGGCTGGTTGCTAAAGTGTCTGAACTTTGTGTCGCTGCCCAATCTCTTCGCTTAACGGTGGGCCAAACGGCTGAGTTTATGTTACAAAGCGGTTTATGTAGTCAGGCCGTTGCTTTTGAGCTGGAAAACGATCAATTTGTGGCCATCGACCCGGCTCAGCAAGGCTGGGCTGCAGTGGTGTCTCACTTGCAATCAGAGCTAAGTCTGGATAGTCGGCGACAAAGCATTATTAGGCTACAAAATGATGATAAGACACAGCAAGAGTTTGCTGATTACCTGCAGCCAGAGCAAACATTATTTCTGTTAAAAGTGTATAGCGATGTCACGGCGGTGGCAGCTATTTTTATTCAGGCTCAACCTGAGGCGACTCAGTTAGCGGAAAATAAACCCTTGTTGCTCAGTATCAGTAACTCATTATCGTTGCTGGCCAGACGGCTAGCTGACCATCAGGCGCTTACCCAGTTAAATAAGCAACTGGAATACCTGGCGCAGCACGACACCTTAACCACGTTACCTAATCGTCGCTATTTATTCGATGAGCTGGCCCGCCAAGTAGCTCGAGCAGATCGACAACAACAGAGTTTCTTTATTTTATTTATTGATTTAGATGGCTTTAAAGCGATTAACGATACTTATGGCCATGAAACCGGTGACGAGTTTTTATGCGAGTTTGCTAAGCGTCTTCGCAACGTTATGCGTAGTGGCGATTTTACGGCCCGTCATGGCGGTGATGAGTTTGTGATGTTGTGTCAGTGTTCAGCTGGCAACAATACAGAGCAACAAGCCGCGCAACTGGTCAATCGTATACGCACTGCTACCTGCGGCATTTTCGGATTAACCGACGTGACGCTTGAGTATGCCGGCCCAAGCGTGGGGCTAATACAGTGGCAGCCCGGCGATAGCACCGACGGCGACAAACTGCTTAGTCAGGCCGATGCCGTGATGTATCAAGATAAACAGCAACGGCGCAAGCACGCTTAACCTGACGAACAACCACCATTCACGGCAGCGGTGTTAGCGCCAAATCGCTTAACGTGCTGCGCAAGCGGTTCATAAAGGCAATATCCGGGTCATTTTTTTCTGTAAAGTAGCTGTCGTCAGTCTCTTTCCACCAGTCAGTGTCTCTGAATCGATAGTATTCGCTGTGCCCCAGCACATACTCTATCGGGTATTTGCCGGCTAAATAACGTATCAGCCGGCTATTGGCATCCAGCTGTGCATCTGTCATTGGTAATCCGTCACCATCAGCAATATTTTCAATACCAATAGCCGTATAATTGAGGCCAATAGTATGGCGCGCCATTATTGTTTCCGGCATTAACTGATAAATAGTACCGTCGCGGTCTATCACAAACTGACTGGAAACATTTAGCTCACCACCGGCCCGGATGCCCTCGCGCGTAGCAGGCAGCTGTGGCGGATTGAAGGCGTCAAAGGTTTTCGCAAAGGTCGGGATCACCGTCCAGTGTACCACCACCATCTTAGGTTCAATGGTTGGTTCATCCTGCACCATACCGTAACGCTGCTTCATATACTGCAATGTCAGTGCTTTACGTTCATCATCGAAAATAATCGGCTTTTGAATAATCACTAAATCATCAGGCATGCTGCCTTTGGCATATAAAGGCATAATTACAGCCAGCAAACAGAGGATAAGTTTTTTCATGGTTATTCCTTATTCCTTATTACTGCAGTGCAATAGGGGAATGCGCATGCGTATTTTATAACATGGAATAGCGTGCTACTAAAGTGTGAGTAATAATGTTGTTGATTTACGAGTAAGGGCGTGCGGCAAAGGCAGGAAAGTGCAGTTTGAAATGGTGGCCCCAGCAGGGTGAAACGAGCGTGGTAACAAAGCATTGCTTTGGGCGAGTTGAACGCGCAGCAGCTAT